>CAIYQJ010000040.1 GCA_903928275.1 uncultured Chloroflexota bacterium | reverse complement strand
GGAGCGCCCGCGCCCGGCGCCGAGCCGGTGGGCGCCCCGGTCCCTCCCGG
Organism: uncultured Chloroflexota bacterium; assembly: GCA_903928275.1. GTDB lineage: Bacteria > Chloroflexota > Limnocylindria > Limnocylindrales > CSP1-4 > CAIYQJ01. The sequence goes on along the minus strand of CAIYQJ010000040.1, from coordinate 1,997 downwards.
CCGCGCACTCTCGATGCGCTTCAGCAGAGACATCGTTACCGGCCTCTCGATCTCGGGACGCTCATCTGACCCCCTCTACGGTACACGTGGGACGCTCACCTGAGTGAGAAGATCCCTCGCTTCCGTTCGACCTTCGCCCGCGAGGGCGCCCGTGTCGGCGACTCGCCGGTGATCGACGCCGCGAGCCGCAGGATGTCCTGCGAGACCTGCATCTCGCGATTGCTCGTCACGAACGGTACCCCACGGTTGAGCGCGTAGACCACCGTTCGTCCGTCGCTGATGATCTGGTGGTCGATCTTCCGGCCGATCGACTGCTCGACGTCCGCGACGCGGATGCCGAGGGCGGAATCTGCTCGATTGAGGACGAGGACCACCCGATCCGGAGGGTAGCCGAGCTGCTCGGCCACCTCGAGGAAGAGTCGGATGCTCTTGATGCTCGTGATCTCGAGCGTGAGGACGGCGAGGATGACGTCCGCCGTGTCGAGGATCGCGAGCGTCGTGTCGCTGAACCAGGCGGGGCAGTCGATCACGACGAGATCGCTCTGGGCGCGGAAGCTCTCGACGATGTGTCGTGCGGCCGCGGGCGTGATCAGGTCGGCCGTCTCCGGAGTCGGCGGCGCGAGGAGGACGCGCAGGCCCGAGGAGTGCGTCACCGTGAACGTGTCGAGCGACTCGACCTCCCCGCCGCCCTGCATCTCGGGGATGAGGTCGGCGATGGATCGCGAACGCGGGTTGAGATTGAGGAGGATGGCCACGTCGCCGAACTGGAAGGCGGCGTCCATGAGGACGACATTGGCGCCGCTCTCCACGACGGCCGCCACCGCGACATTGACCGCGACCGTCGTGCGCCCCACGCCACCCTTCGGGCTGAAGACCGCGACCACTCGTCCCGGCTCTCGCTCGGGATGCAGCATCGCATGGCCCGCCGGGGCAGCGACGGCGGACATCCTCCCGGCCTTCTCACGTTCGCGCTCGTGCACCTGGCGGATCGACGCGGTGAGCTCGTCGCTGCTGAACGGCTTGACGAGGAACTCGCGCGCGCCCGCGAGCATGGAGCGCCGCAGGTAGTCCGCCTCGCCCTGGACGGACATCATGACGACCGCGGCGGTCGGGACGACCGTGGCGATCCGCTCCGTCGCCGTGATGCCGTCCATGTCCGGCATGTTGATGTCCATGAGGACGACGTCGGGCAGCAACTTCTGCGCCATCTCGATCGCCTCCGGCCCGGAGGCGGCCGCTCCGACGACCGTGAGATCGCGCTCGAAGCTCAGCAACTTCGTGAGATGGTCGCGCGTCTCCGCGATGTCATCGACGATGAGGACCCGGATCTGATCGTCCATGGTGTGCCCGATCGCGACGGTGGCGGCTGCCGGACCGTCAGGCCCGGCCGGCCATCACCTCGTCGGAGGGAGGCTCGCCTCCAGGATCCCGGGCGGCAGGACCCCGTAGTCCTTGATGAGCGTGCTGAGGACGATCCCAGTCGTCGTGTCGGCCGGAGCATTCTTGTCCTGCGGGGATCGCAGCACGAGCGTGATGTTGTCCGTGCTCCCGCCCTTGGCCTTGGCCTCCTGCTGGAGGAACTCGACCACCTCGGCCTGCTGCGGCGACAGGCCGAGGATCACGACCTGCTGCGCCGACGCGAGGTCGGCGGGAGCCTGCGCGGTCGTGGACCCGGCCTCAGCGGTCCCGGCCGACGCCCCCAGGACGGCGCGGACCTCCACGTTCTGGATGATCACCTTGGAGGAGTCCCCCGTCAGCGCGTCCTGGGCGGTGATCGTGGGCGGCCCGCTCGGAACAGGTACGACGGTGACCGGCTTGATGGCGAGCGTGATCACGAGGTCGACGCGGTCCCCGACAAGGATCAGCGTCCCGACACCCGTCACCGCGTCCACCCGGACGGCCATCGCCCGCATCCCGGCGGGCAGATCCTTGGCGATGGTCGGGGCGCCCGTGCCCGTGAACATCGACTGCGTGAGGAACTGGCCCTTCGCGACGTC
>CAIYQJ010000039.1 GCA_903928275.1 uncultured Chloroflexota bacterium | reverse complement strand
CTCCTCCGCGACATCGCCGAGGGCCGCACGCTCGGCGACACGACGACGCTCGCGGACGCCGCGGTGGTGGACGTCATCCGCGAGCGCACGGGCGGAGCCGAGGAGGACTGACCCATGCCGATCTTCGGCTTCTTCCGCAAGCCCGCTGCGAAGGCGGCGGCAGCCGTGCCCGGGTCGGGGCCCGACGAGGCCGGCATGCCGTTCGACTGCTGCACCGAGGACTGGCGGATCCGCGGCCGTATGCCGGCCACCGGGCGGCTCCTCGACTCGATGAACCGCCGGGAGGCGCTCGAGATCACCGGGGCGGAGTGGGCGCCCCTCGATGGCTCCGCCGAATTCCAGGCGGTGCCGGGCCTGAAGTCCATCGATCCCTACGACGTCCTCGTCGTGTTCGCGACCGCGTCCACGATGCCGTCCCGGTCGCCGGAGGCCTCGGCCGCGCACCGCCGCTCGAAGGAGATGTACGACGTCGCCCTCGAGGTGCCGCCGTTCCACGTCGTGGGCACGGTGCACCTCTACCCCGGCCTGGAGCCGGCGACGCTGCTCGACCACGCGACGAACCTCTTCGTGGCCGTCACCGGCGCGGTCGTGCTGCTCGAAGGATCCCGCGTGGGACCGGACGTGCCGACGACGATCCTGGTGAACCGCTCGTACATCACGCGCGTGCACCAGGTCGAGGATGCGCGGCGCCACCAGGATGGCGGCACGATCGTGGCGGCGGAGGAGGTCGTGGCGGAGACGTCTGCCGCGTCCGCCGGGGCCGACACGCCCGAGGAGGCCGCGCTCGACGCGGAGCCGGCGCCCGGGGAGCCCGCGCCCGGCGCGGCGGTCGCCCAGCCCGGGCCAGGCCTCGCGTCCGATGCATCCACCGGGGGAGAGGCCGTCGGCACGACCGCCCCCAGTACCGTCTGAAGGGGACCCGGGAACGCGAACGCCGGAGCCGACGATCGCCGGCTCCGGCGTGGTGCTCCGCGGCTTCGCGGGCTGACCCCGATCAGGACTCCGGATCGCGGGCGCTGACGACGACCTCCGCGGCGTCGGCTCGCTCGATGTGCGGCGCGAACCCCGTGAGCGTCGCGATCCCGTCGGCGAGCGGCCGTCCCTCGACGTGCGCCACGGCGAAGACGAACTCCTCCGACGGCCCGGACGACACGGCGACGGACCGCACGCCGTCGAGGCGGCCGAGCTGCCGCTTGAACGCGGCGATGCTCGCGACGCTGGTCAGGCCCGTCACCACCACCTGTGTCGTCTCGGTCGACCCTTCAGCAGATGTTGCAGTGGCGGTCGCCGGCGCCGCGTCCGGCCGCCCGGGCGACACGAGGCCCGCGAGCCGGGCACTCAGCGAGGACGCGCGCGGCGCCGGTCCGTCCGGCTCGGTCGATGAGACGTCGGCGAACGCGGCGCGCTCGGCTTCGGCGAGATCGCCGAGAGCGGCAAGACGCGCATCGATCTCGGCCGACCCGGTGTCGGCTTCGGGGAGCGTGGCGTCACCATCGTCGATCGGGGCGTCCGACCGGAGCTCCGGATCGCCGCCGGCGGCGACCTCGGGCTCGTGCGCGGCGCCCGCTCCGGGACCGTCGGGCGCGGTCTCGGCCGCCATCGTCGGCTCCGCGACCGGCTCCACGACCGGAGCCTCGACCGGCGCCTCGGCGGCAGCGGCCTCGACCTCGAGGGCCTCCGGTTGGGGGGCCTCCGGCTCAGGGGCCTCCGGCTCGACGGCGGGCTGCCCGGCGAGTGCTCGCGCCTCGATCTCGAACCGCTGGGCCTCCGGGACCGGTGTGAACGGCGGTGGCTCGGGCAGGCTCGCGGCGACGGCGGCGAACCGGCTGGGGTCCTCCTCGGCGAGGAGCCGATCGAAGAACGCCTCCATCTCCACGTCGAACGCGGCCACCTGCTCGTGGACGTTCTCGATCTCCCGCGCCGTGACCGCCGTGTGGCCCTCGAGCTGGCGGTCGAGGTAGGCCTTGCGGTCCGCGATCCGTCGCTCCGTCTCTTCTCGGACCCGGGCGATCTCGGCCTTCGACCATTCGCGGACGCTCGTCACGTCCTCTTCCGCCTGTCGGCGCAGGGCGGCTGCGTCGTCCGTGGACCGCGCCTCGATCTCTTCCACGGTCCGCTTCCCGTCCGCGTGGAACTGGTCCAGGGCGGACTGGCGGCCTTCCTCGGCCGCCGCGTGCATCGCGCGGTTGAGATCGGCGAGGAACCTGGTCGGTCGGCGCGGAGCCTCGGCCGCCGGCGCGTAGGCCGCGGGAATGCCGGGATCGGATGTGGGCGTGGCGCCGAGCCCGCCTGTCATCGCTTCGCCGGTGCCGACCGGATCGACGTTCTCGGTCACGTGTCCGCTCTCCGTTCCACTTTCGGCCGCCGGGGCGGTCTCCGCCGGTGCCCCCGTCTCGCCCCCGTCCTGGTCGCGCCGATCGGTCCACGGGAGGCGGAAGCCTGTTCGCTGCTCGGTCGTGTCCATCGTCGTCGATCCCTTCGTCCTGCCGCTTCGGCGGCCACCGCGCGACGCCCACCCGCCGTGCGCCTTCCCGAGTGTGGCCCGGGCCGTCCTCCGGGACAGGTCGCCGGTCGTACCGGTGCGGCGGCCCATTGGTACCCCGTCGCGACCGGTCGTTTGCGGTCGTCGCTACCATTCCCGCATGCGCGTACTGCCCGACCCGGACCGTGCGCCGCCGGACCGCTTCGGCCGACGGCTCCACGACCTGCGGATCTCCGTCACCGACCGGTGCAACTTCCGGTGCGTGTACTGCATGCCCGTCGAGGTGTTCGGGCGCGACGCCGCGTTCGTTCCGCGAGCCGAGCTGCTGACGTACGAGGAGATGACCCGCCTCGCGCGCCTCTTCGTCTCCCTGGGCGTCGAGAAGCTGCGGATCACCGGGGGTGAGCCGCTCGTGCGCCGTGACCTGCACGACTTCGTGGCGATGCTCGCGGCGATCCCGGGCGTCACCGACCTGGCGCTCACGACGAACGGATCGGCGCTCGCGCGCCTCGCGCGCCCCCTCGCGGACGCCGGCCTCCGCCGTGTCACGGTCAGCCTCGACTCGCTCGACCAGGCGACCTTCTCGCGGATGAACGGGATCGACTTCCCGGTCTCGCGCGTCCTCGAGGGCATCGACGCGGCCCGGGACGCCGGGCTCGCGCCGGTCAAGGTGAACGTGGTGGTCCGTCGCGGGCTGAACGATGCAGACATCGTGCCCCTGGCGCGATGGGGGCGCGCCGAGGGGCTCACCGTCCGCTTCATCGAGTACATGGATGTCGGCCACACGAACGGCTGGAAGATGGACGACGTGGTGGGCGCCACGGAGATCCTCGAGACGATCGGCCGCGAGTGGCCGCTCGAGCCACTCGACCGCGTGGGACCGGGGGAGGTCGCCACGCGGTGGCGGTACGCCGATGGGCTCGGCGAGGTCGGGATCATCGCGTCGGTCACCCGGCCGTTCTGCGGGGAGTGCACGCGGGCGCGGATCTCGGCCGTCGGCGAGCTGTACACGTGCCTGTTCGCGGCGAACGGCACCGACCTGCGGCCGCTCGTGCGCGGCGGCGCCACGGACGCGACGATCCGCGACGGGATCGTCCGAGCATGGGCCGGTCGTGATGACCGATACTCGGAGCGCAGGTCGCAGGAGACGGAGGGACTGCCGCGGGTCGAGATGTTCGCGATCGGGGGGTGACGGGGCGGACGGCGGCGTCCGCCGATCCGATGTGCCGATACGCCCGCACTGCGAGCGCGGGAGGGGAGGAATCGTGAGCGACAGCCAGGGATGGGGGACCGATCCAGGGGGCGCGCCCGCCGCTGGCGAGGCGCCAGTCCAGGGGCATGCGCCTACCGTGCCCGTCGCGCCCACCCCGCCGGTGCAGCCGGGGCCGGTCGGGCTCGTCTACGGCGACGTGGCCAACCGCGTCATCGCCATCGTCATCGACGCCATCCTCATCGGGATCGTCACGGCGATCCTCCAGGTCTTCGTCGGCCTCGTCTTCGGTCCTGCGTACAGCCTGACCCTCGCGGGCGCACTCTCGGACGTCGGGTTCGGCGTCAACTACCTGACCGTGTTCATCGATGCGATCGTCGGCATCGCGGTGAGCTTCGCGTACTTCTACCTCCTCTGGACGACGCAGCGGGCGACGCTCGGGATGCGCGTCCTGGCCCTCCAGGTCGGCAACGAGACCGACGGTGCCACGATCACGTCGAACCAGGCGATGGTCCGCTGGGCTGCCCTGTTCGGCCCCGCCGCGCTCTCCCAGGCGTTCTGGCCGGTGCCGGCCCTCGGGGCGCTCATCGGCCTCGCGTCGTTCGTCTGGGTCATCGTCCTGCTGGTCACGACCGCCCAGAGCCCGACCAAGCAGGGGCTCCACGATCGGTATGCGCACACGATGGTCGTCAAGGTGGTCCGCACCGTCGCCTGAATGCCATCGCGTCGGATCCCCGGAGGCCCCGCCCGGAGCCCGGACGGGGCCTCCGTCGTGCACGTCGTCCACAGGGTTCTCCACATCGCGTCCACGGGGGAGTCCGGTTCGTGGATATCCCCCGGCCGACCCGGCCGAATCTCGTGGAAAACCGCATTGCACGCCCCTGGCCCCGGCCGTATCTTTCGTCTTGCCCGAAGGGGCCCGCAGGGACAGCGGGAGCCGAGATCACTTCAAGGCTCAGGGCCGACGAGTCACATCGACGGCCACGACGGCGATCACATCAATGTCGGCGACGGAGATCACATCAACGTCCACCGAGGTCCCGGGCGAGGCGAACGCCGCAAGGCGGGCGCAGCGCAGCGGCATCGCGGAGCGCCGAGATCACATCAAGGTGCAGCGCGGAGCCGGGGCTGGTTCCTTCGGGCGCTTCCATGCCCGCCTCCGGGCGGACATCGCCCGGCGGGACGCGACCGGCACCCCGGTGTCGGTACTCCCGTCGGGCGCGGAAGAACCCCCTCTGCCTGGACCGATGATGATGCCGACCGACGACGCCCGCCCGATCCATCCCGTGGACCTTCCCGAGCGCCTCGATGCGCTCGTCGCGGCGGTCCGCGAACGCACGTCGCTCGTCCCTCGCGCCGGGATCGTCCTGGGATCCGGCCTCGGCGGTCTCGCGGACGACCTGGACGACGCCACCGCCATCCCGTTCGCCGAGCTCCCCGGCTGGCCGGCGGCGTCGGCTCCCGGGCACGCCGGCCGCCTGCTCCTCGGGACGCTCGACGGGGTCCCGGTCGCCATGCTCCAGGGGCGTCTCCACGCCTACGAGGGCCACCCCCCGGGGCTCGTCGTCCAGCCGGTCCTGCTCATGGGCCGGCTCGGTGCCAGGACGGTCGTCCTCACGAACGCGGCGGGCGGCCTCGATCCGTCCTTCGGCGCCGGGACGCTCATGGTCATCGCCGATCACATCAACATGACCGGCCTCACCCCGCTCCTGGGGCCGAACGCCGACGGCATGGGGCCGCGGTTCCCGGACCAGACGGACACCTGGACGCCGCCCCTGCGGGAGCGGCTGCACGCGTGCGGGCGCGCCGAGGGCGTGGACCTCGCCGAGGGTGTCTACCTCGGCCTCCTGGGCCCCGCGTACGAGACGCCCGCGGAGGTCCGCATGATGCGCGGGTGGGGTGCGGACGCCGTGGGCATGTCCACGGTCCTCGAAGCGATCGCCGCGCGGTGGGCCGGCCTCGACCTCGCGGGCGTCAGCCTCGTGACGAACCCGGGCGCCGGATACTCGGGCGAGCCCCTGAGCCACGCGGAGGTCCTTGCGGCCGGGCGCGAAGCCGGACCGAGGCTGGCACGCGTCATCCGCCGGTTCGTGCGCGAGCTGCCCACGCAGTGACGGACTCGCGGGCGCAGGCCGCGATACCCGCGTCGCCGACGCCCTGCGAACGCATTGTTGACGCGGCGTCGCGCGGTTCGGTCTTCCGCTGGAGCGGCGACGCCGCTAGGCTGTGCCGCACACGCGGAGCGAAGCAGAGGGAGGCACCATGACACAGGCCGGTCCGACCGGACAGGGACCGACGCCGCCGCCGGGCGGCGCGGGCTGGGGTGAGGGCGGCGACGCCAGCGGAGTCGCGTCTGGGCTCCAGGTCAAGACCGTCGTCGTCGAGAAGGGGCCCGCGCCGGGCATCGAGTACGCCGAGCTGCCGATCAGGCTCGGCGCCTACGTCATCGACATGGTCCTCCTGTTCGTCTGCTACTTCATCGTCGCCACGGTGATCCTCGCGATCCTCCTCTTCACGGGCTTCTGGCTGCTCGGATGGGTCATCTCCGCGGTGCTGTACGCGGCCGGGTCGGCCATCTACTTCATCTGGAGCTGGCGGAACCTGCGGGCGTCCCCCGGGCAGAAGGTCCTCAACCTCGAGACGCTGGACGCGAAGACCGGCAAGGCGATCTCGATGGACGAGGCGGTCAAGCGCTATCTCTACCTCTTCGGACCGTCGCTGCTCGCCGAGGTCTTCTCGTTCGGCGGCTTCGGCTTCGTCTTCATCGGCTGGCTCGTGAGCCTCGCCGCGTTCGCGTACATGGTCTGGCTGCTCTACACCGTGTCGCAGAGCCCCAAGCGGCAGGGCTACCACGACGTCCAGGCCGGCACCGTCGTCATCCGACGGATCGCCCCCGCCGCCTGACCACCTCCCCACACCGCGCGACCAGCGGCCGCGCCGCACCTCCGGGTGCGGCGTGGCCGCTCCGATTCAGCCCTCGGCGACCGGGATGTCCCGCCCGGACGCCTTCGCGGCGCGGGCCTTCTCCGCCCACGCGCCGAGGACCGTGTCCTTGTGCGGGCGGATGGGGCAGTGCTCGTCGCGGTTCCCCGATTCGTCGCAATAGCCCAGGGGCACGCACTTCGGCGCGAGGAAGGACCCGAGGAACGGGCTCACCCCGAAGACCTCGTGGCGGATGAGCTGGAAGAGCCGCCGGATCTCCCACTGGGCCATCGTGCAGAGGCGCAGGCCCGACATGTGGATGAGGGCGCGGAGGTTCGTCGTCATCACGAGGTTCGTCCGCGTCGCGTTCGGGAACACGAACCGCGCGTCTTCGCCGGGGATGCCGGCCTCCACGAGGTCGCCATACAGCCCGAGCGCGCCGTCAACCTGGTCCAGGAAACGCGCCCGCATGTCCGCGCCTGCCTCGGCGATCGTCGCGGGCAGCATGGTGGACGCGCCCCGGAACTTCACGTAGCGCTGGCTCTGCTGGTCGAAGGCGACCCCCGCGCGGTGGCGGACGAGCTGGTGCGACAGCGTCCGCGACACCCCGCTGATCCCGAACGTGAAGACGACGTGCTCGATCGTGGAGCCGTGGCCGGACTCGACGACGCGCGAGATGAGCTCGCGCTGCTTCGCCGGGTCCACGCGGCCGTCCGTCGCGCGGGCCATGATCTCGTCGGGGTCGAGCTCGCTGTAGCACGTCCGGCACGCCGTGTAGATGAGCGGGACGTAGTAGCGGTCCACGATGTCGCGGTCCGGGAACAGGAGCGTGGCGCGCATCCCGAGCTCGTGGCGGCCCGGGTTCTTCGGGATGCCCGAGCGCTCGCGGGGGGCCGTGGCGGGCGCGCTGCCCGCCGGCGTGGAGACGGTGCCCGGGACGTCGGAGGCGTCGCTCATCAGGCGAAGGATACGCCGCGCCCACGCGCCGAGGCACGCTCCACGCCGTGGAACCACCACCAGTACAGGACGGTGGCCGTGGTGTAGAGGACCGTGATCGTGATGAAGTTCACGGTGTATCCGGCCTCGAAGCCGAGCGT
>CAIYQJ010000038.1 GCA_903928275.1 uncultured Chloroflexota bacterium | reverse complement strand
TTCGCCCTCGCGCCGGTGCTCGGCCGCGGCGGATCGGCCGGCGTCGCCGGCCTCGTCATGATCGGCCTCTGGGTCGTGACCGGCCTGGGTATCGGCGGCCCTCTCGTCTTCCTGAGCCCGTTCCACTGGACCATCGACCACATCCCGCTCGTCGGCATCTACGACTGGCCGGGCCTCGCGCTCGTCGGCGCCTGCGGGGTCGTCTTCCTCACGATCGGCGTGGGGATCTTCGCCCGCCGCGACCTCGGCGTCACCGCCGGCCTCTCCCTGCCGGGCCTCCCGGCGGCGGTCCTCGGAGTACGCGGGCCGACGGCCCGGGCGTTCGGCGACCAGCTCCCGCGCGCGGCGTCGTGGGGGATCGGCCTCTTCCTCTTCGGCGCGCTGCTCGCGTCGCTCGTCAAGTCGCTGGCGGACACGATCGGGAGGAGCCCCGACCTCCTGAAGACCTTCACCGCGATCTTCCCCACGTTCGACCTCGCGTCCGCCGGGGGCTTCCTCCAGCTGTACGTCGCGCTCTTCTACATCGCGGGGGGATTCGCGGCCGCGACGTTCGTCTCGAAGTGGGCGTCGGACGAGACCGGCGGGCGCCTGGAGATGGTCCTCGCGGCGCCGCTGGCGCGCGCCCGATGGGTGATCTCCGGCGGGATCGGCGCCCTCGTGGCGGTCGTGGTCATGACCGTCCTCTTCGCCGCCGGGATCGGGCTCGGTGCGGCGGCCGGGGGCGTGTCCGCCGGCCAGGCGATGATCGGGTCGGCCGCGCTCGGCCTCTACGCCGTGGCGGTCGTGGGGGTCGGCGTCGCGATCGGCGGCCTCTGGCGGACGTCGCTCGCGGCCGAGATCGCCGCCCTCGTCGTGGTCGTGACGTTCCTCATCGACCTCCTGGCGCCGGCGCTCAAGCTGCCGGACTGGTTCCACCAGCTTGCGCTCACGGCCCACATGGGCCAGCCGATGATCGGCCAGTGGGACCTGGTCGGCGTGGCCGCGTGCGTGATCATCGCGGCCGGGGGCATCCTGCTCGGCGCGTGGGGGATGTCGCGGCGCGACGTGGCGCGCTGAACAGGAGGCGGTCGACAGCGCGCCGGGCCGCTACGGCTCCGGGACGGCGGCCGGCTCTGCCTCGGCGTCCGCCTCGGCCTCCGACGTCGCGGCCGCTCGCCGCCAGGGCAGCGAACGGACGTTCACCATCGTGATGCCGCCGATGACGAGGACGGCGCCCACGAGGAACCCGACCGTCAGCGTCTCGCCGAGCACGATCACGCCGAGGGCCACCGCGACGACCTGCATCGCGTACGTGACGAGCGAGACGCGCGTGGGCGCCCACACGGCGAGGAGCCGGAAGAAGAACAGGTAGGCGATCCCGGAGCCGACGATGCCCAGCCACGCCACGGCGAGGAGCGCCTCCGGCACGGCGGGGGCCACGAGGCGGCCGTCGACGAGGATCCCGAGCACCGCGATGATCGGCAGCGCGAGCGAGACCTGCCCGAGCGCGGTGGCCGTGGGATGCATGGTCCCGCGGATGCGTCGCGCGAAGAAGACGTTGCCCACGCCGTACGAGGCGGACGCGACGATGACCGCGACGATCCCGCCGAGCTCGCCGAACGCGCCGGGTCGGCCGAGGCTGCCCCCGGAGATGACGATGACGCCCACGAACCCGACGAGCAGGCCCGCGACGCGGATGCCGGTCATCCGCTCGGCACGGAGCGCCACGACGGACAGCAGCAGCGTGAAGAACGGCGTCGTGGCGTTGAGGATCGACGCGAGCCCGGAGTCGATCGAGCGCTCCGCCCACGTGATGAGAGCGAACGGGATGACGATGTTCACGGTGGAGAGGATCACGAGGTCGAGATAGCGCCGGGGATCGCGCGGGAGCGGGACGCGCCCCACGAGCACCGCGACGACGAGGAACGCCGTCCCGAAGACGAGTCGCCACGCGACGAGCGAGAAGACCGGCAGCGTCTCCACGCCGATCTTGATGAAGAGGTAGCTGCTGCCCCAGGCGGCCGCGAGCCCCACGAAGAGGAACGGCTCGACGCCGGTCTCGTGGCGGTCGTGGCGGCCCGCGACCGGCGTGGCCGGTGGGGCCGGCGGCGCGGTGAGGGCCTCGGAAGCGGGCATCGACCGAGTGTGGCATGCGGCCCGCGGCCTCGCACCCGCGACGGGCGCGCCCCAGGTCCGTCGGTCGGCCGTCGGCGCTCGTGCGTGGCGGAAGCGGCGCCGGTCCGCCGGCGCCCGTGCCCGCGGAGGCGGCGCCCGTCCGCCGGGCGAGAGGGCAGGGGAGGGTTCTAGACTGGGGACTCGTGCGCTCCCTCCGCCTCCTCTTCTTCTCGATCGGCGCCTCGCTCGGGACGTTCTTCCCCTTCGTCGTCGTCAGCCTCCAGAGCCGCGGCCTCGGCGCGGCGGAGATCGGCATCGTGACCGCGGCGGCGGCCGTCGCGTTCGCCCTCGCGGTCCCGGTCTGGGGCCACCTCGGCGACGTCACGCTCGGCCGCGTTCGCGCGCTCCAGGTCGCGGCCATCCTCACGACCGTCATCGTCCTCGCCTATGCGGCGCCGCTCGGGGCGCTCGTCGCCGCGGTCCTCATCGTCGTGTTCAGCCTGTTCGAGGCCGGGTTCTCGCCTCTGTCCGACGCGATCGCGCTCGCGACCGTGCCCGACCGCACCCGTGACTACGCCCGCGTCCGGCTGCTGACGTCGCTCGCCTTCGCGATCGTGTCGATCGCCTGCGGCTTCGTGTTCGAGCGCACCGGGTACGGCGTCGCCGCGATCCCGTTCGCCATCGCCGCCGCGTTCATCCTCCTGTCCACCGTGCGCCTGCGCGACGTTCCGCGGGCGGACCTGCACGCGGTGGTGTCGGGGATGCCCGCCTCGCCCGTCGCGGGACCGGATGGGCGCCGCGGCCTCGCGCGGCTCGGGAGCGCGGGCGCCGCGCTCACGGTGCAGCCGCGGCTCCCGCTCGTGCTCGTCACGATCGGGCTCGCGCACGTCGCGATCCTTGCCGGCTTCACGTTCCTCCCGCTGCGGATCGTCGCGCTCGGCGGCGGGGCGTCGGACGTGGCCCTCTCGGCGGGGATCGCGGCCCTGTTCGAGGTGCCTGGCATGCTCGTCGCCGGGTTCGTGGCCTCGCGCGTCGGCCTGCGCGGCCTCTTCACGCTCGCCGTGGCGCTGTACGCGGCGTGTCTGCTGTCATGGGTCGTCATCGACCAGCCGCTCGGGATCGCCGCGACGCGCATCCTCACCGGCCTCGGGTTCAGCGGCGTCGCGATCTCGTCCACGCTCACGATCGGGTCGCTCCTCCCCGCCGGTCTGCAGGCGACGGGCCAGGCGCTCATGCAGACGGTGGCGTTCGGGATCGCCGCGGTCATCGCCGACCTGTTCGGGGGATTCATCTACGCCGCGGGTGGGCCGGCCCCGCTGTTCTTCGTGGCCGCGGGCGCCGCCGGGTCGGCCGCCGTCCTCGGATGGGCGGTGTTCCCGCGGCGGGGAGCCGCGATGGTCCTCGAGGGAGCCCCGGTCCCCTCGACCGTGCCGGCCGCAGAGCGCGAGATGCCCTTCGGGGGGTGACATCGCTCGCTACCATGGCGGGACCGGCGGACATCCCGCCGGACGCGTGGAGGGCGGCATGCGCCTCTGGGGCGGCCGGTTCGCCGAGGAGACCGACGAACGCGTCGCGGCGTTCGGCCGATCGGTCGAGACCGACGCGGTGATGGCGGTCGACGACATCGACGGGTCGATCGCGCACGTCGACGGCCTCGCCGCGGTCGGACTCGTGGCGCCCGACGAGGCCGCCCTGCTGCGCGACGGCCTCCGCGCGCTGCGGGCGGAGGTGGAGTCGGGGACGTTCGCGTGGGACCCGGCGCTCGAGGACGTCCACCTCAACGTCGAGGCGGCCCTCGCCGCGCGGATCGGGTCCGTCGCCGGGAAGCTGCACACGGGCCGCTCGCGCAACGACCAGGTCGTCACCGACCTCCGCCTGTGGCTTCGCCGGACGATCGCGGACCTCGACACGCGGCTCCTGCGCCTCGAGGACGCGCTCGTGGGGCTGGCGGAGCGCGAGCGCGACACGATCCTTCCCGGCACGACGCACATCCAGCCTGCCCAGCCGATCCTCCTCGCGCACCACCTCCTGGCCTACGTGGAGATGCTCGAGCGCGACCGAGGCCGGCTCGCCGACGGGCTGGCGCGCTCGGATCGATCGCCGCTCGGGTCGGGCGCCATCGCCGGCGCCGGCTACCCGCTCGATCGCGACGCGACCGCGAGGGCGCTCGGCTTCTCCGGTCCCACGGCGAACTCGATCGACGCGACCAGCGACCGCGACTTCGTCGTGGAGGCGCTCGCCGCCGCGGCGCTCGCGATGGTCCACCTGTCGCGGCTGGCCGAGGAGGTGACGTGGTGGTCGAGCCCGCGGTTCGGGTACGTGCGGCTCTCCGACGCGTTCTCGACGGGCTCCTCGATGATGCCGAACAAGAAGAACCCGGATCCCGCCGAGCTGGTGCGCGGCCGGACCGGGCGCGTGATCGGCGACCTCACCGCCTCGCTCGCGACCCTCAAGGGCCTCCCGCTCGCATACCAGCGCGATCTCCAGGAGGACAAGCCGCCGCTGTTCGATGCGCTCGGCACACTCGCCGCGTCGCTCGACGTCATGGCGGGGCTCGTCGCCACACTGACGGTGGACCGGGCGCAGATGCGCGCCGCGGCCGACGAGGGGTACATCACCGCCACCGCGGTCGCGGACGCGCTCGTGCGCGAAGGGGTCCCGTTCCGCGCGGCTCACCATGCCGTGGGCCGTCTCGTCGCCGAGGCGGAGGAACGTCGCGTCACCCTCGACGCGCTGGACGACCTGGCCATCGTGCGCGTCCTCGCCGCGAGCGAGGACCCGGTGGCGGCCGATCTCGCCCTCCGGCCGGAGACGGCGGCGCTCATGCGCGCCGCGTCCACCGTGGAGGCCGCGCTCGCGAGCTGCGACGTCGTCGGGGGCACCGCCCCGCGGCGCGTGGCCGGGGCGGTCGCGGAGGCGCGGGCACGGATCGATCGCGAGCGCGGCGACCGCGGGCCGACACCGTGACCGAGGGCCTCGCGTCCGGTCGGAACGCACAGCTCCGCGAGGATGTCGCCGCGCCGCTCGCCGCCGCGGCGGCGCTCTGGGATCAGCGCGGCAAGCTGCGCCTCATCGGCGAGGTCGCGCCCATGTTCCCGCGCGTCGTGGCGACGGGAGCGGGTGCGTCGTTCGCAGTCGCCCGGTCGCTCGCCGTCGCGCTGCGCGGGGCAGGCGTGGAGTCGGTCTCGCTGCCGGTGGACGCGCTCGCACGGGAGATGAACGCGTTCCTCGACGGGCGTTCTCTTCTCGTCTGCGTAGGTCGCAGCGGAGACGCGACCCAGCTCGTCTCGCTCCTCTCCAGCCTGTCCGTCCTGCCCGCCATGCCCTTCACCGTCGCCGTCACGGCGATCGGCGGGTCGGGGGTCGCCGAGCTGGCCGACGTCACGATCACGGCGGACGTCCCGCCCGATGCCGGCCCGCCGCTCCGGGTGCCCCTCGTCACGGCGGTCATGCTCTCCGCGGTGGCGGAGCTGCTCCTCATGGGCGCGCACGCCCATATCGACGCCATCCTGTCCGCGACCGACGATGTGGCCGCTCGCGCGGTCGATGTCGCGACGAAGCTCGTCGTGATGCCGCATGAGCGAGAGACGTCCCTCGCGGCGCAGCTCGCCGGCAGGAGCAGCTTGCTCGTGCTCGGCCGCGGCGCGGGGCGGGCGGCTGCCGAGCTCGCGGGCCTCGCGTGGCTGACCAACGCCGGCCGCGCGGTGCACGTGGCGGACGCCGGCGAGATGGGACTCGGGGCGATCGAGGCGGCCGGCCCGGACCTGGCCGCCCTCGTGCTGTCCCCGGGCCACGCGACATCGGATGCGGATCGGAGGGTCGCGACCGATCTCGCGGCCGCCGGCACCGCCGTCGTGTTCGTGGCGCCGGCCCGGGAGGCGCCACAGGGCATCGAACACGTCGTCGTCGACGAGGTGCACCCCGTCGTGGACCCGGTCCTCTCCGCCCTCGTCGCGACGGTCGTCGGGCGGCGCGTCGCGGCAGACCGCGGGCGGACGGTGGGGCGGCTCGTGCGCGCCGACCCGGCGGCGCTCGCGTAGGCAGTGGCGGGGTCCGCTCAGCCGGGGCTCGCGTCCTCGTCGGCGAGCCTGTAGCCCACGCCGCGCACGCTCGCGGGCACCGGCCCTCCAGCGGCCACGAGCTTCCCGCGGAGACGAGCCACGTGCGGCTTGAGCCACTGCGGGTCCGGGTCCCGCTCGCCGGGCCACCCGGCGGCGAGAAGGCGCGCGTGCGGGACGACC
Organism: uncultured Chloroflexota bacterium; assembly: GCA_903928275.1. Lineage (GTDB taxonomy): Bacteria > Chloroflexota > Limnocylindria > Limnocylindrales > CSP1-4 > CAIYQJ01. The sequence continues at coordinate 1,786 of CAIYQJ010000038.1, read as the reverse complement.
CGGCCCCGCGCCTGGACGAGCGCGGCGAGGAGGAGGAACTCCGTCTTCGTCAGTCCGACCTCCCGCCCATCGACCGTCGCCCGGTAGAGCCCGATGTCGAGCGCCAGCGCGCCCACGTGGAGCGGCGCCTCCGCGATGGACGTCGCGCCGCCCTCGCCGCGCCGAAGCACCGCGCGCATCCGGGCGAGGAGCTCCTGCCGGCCGAACGGCTTCGTGACGTAGTCGTCCGCGCCGGCGTCGAGCGCCTCGACCTTCGCGAGCTCGTCGGTCTCGCCGGTGAGCACGATGATCGGCACGCGGCTCGACCTTCGCACGCGCCGCACGACCTCGACCCCGTCGAGGCCCGGCATCGCGAGGTCGAGGAGGATGACGTCCGGCGTCTCGTCCTCGAAGCGGCGCAGCGCGGCGTCGCCGTCGTATGCGGTCACCACGTGATGCCCGGCGCTGCCCACGAGGGCGGAGATCGCCCCGACCATCGCCGGGTCGTCGTCGACGACGAGGATCCGGAGCGCGCCCCCGTCGCCCGCGGTCACGGGAGGCCTCCGGTTCGGTCCGCCGGCAGCGCCACGATGAACCGGCTCCCGCCGTACCCGTTCGCCTCGATCCAGACCCGCCCACCCATGCCGTCCATCAGCCGTCGCGCCGCGTACAGGCCGATGCCGGAGCCCGCCGTGGCGCCCGCCCGGATGCGCACGTACGCGTCGAAGACGCGCTCCCACTCGTCCTCCGGCACTCCGGGTCCATCGTCGGTCACGTACACCTCCGCGCGGTCGCCACGGCGCCATGCTCCCACGCTGACGCCCCAACCGGGAGGAGCGTACTTCGCGGCGTTCTCGAGCAGGTGCTCCACCACCTGCCGGAACCGCGCCTCGTCGCCGATGGCGACGAGGGCGTCGTCCCCGTCCGACTCCCACCGCAGCCGGTGCTCCCGCAGGAGCGGAGCCATGAGCTCGACGGTCTCGGCGGTCGCCCGGAGGACGTCGAACGGCTCGCGAGCGAGCCCCACGAGGCCCTCGCCGCGTACGGACGCGAGGATCGAGCCCACGAGCCGGTCGAGGCGCGTCACCTGGTCGGTGGCGGCCTGGTGCCACTCGCGCACCGTCGCGCGCGGCGGAACATCACCGGCGCCGGTGCCCGCCTCGGCGAGAAGGTCCAGGTATGCGCGGACCACCGAGAGCGGCGTCCGCAGCTCGTGCGTCACGACGGAGAGGAGCTCTGCCCGCGCGGCGTCGAGCGCGGTGAGCGTCTCGAGCTGGCGCTCCGCCTCCGCCTGCAGGCGCCCCCGCTCCAGGATGCCGCCGAGGAGCGCGGCGATCGTCGCCAGGAGCTCCACGTCGTGCGCTCCGAACCGCCGGTTCTCGCGCGTCTGGACATTGAGCACGCCGACGACACGGTCGTTCCACGTGAGCGGCATCGAGAGCATCGACGTGAGGCCCTGGAGGTCGTACCCGCGGACCCACTTGAAGCGCGGCTCGAGGCGGACGTCCGGCACCTCGACGGGGACGCGGTGCGCGGCGGCCCAGCCCGTCACGCCCTCGCCGACCGCCATGCTCACCCGGCCGACGCTCTGGGGGTCGAGGCCGGTCGTCGCGGCGAGCGTCAGCCGCTCGGAGCCCGGGTCCATGAGGTAGAACGAGCTCGCTTCCACCCCGAGCGCCACCGTGGTCCGCTCGACGAGCGTGCGCATGAGCTCGTCCCAGTCGCGCGCGAGCGTCGCGATCCTCGCGAGCTCGTGGACCACCTCCAGGTCGCGAAGCCGGCGCGCCGCGTCGCCCTCGCGCACGGC
>CAIYQJ010000037.1 GCA_903928275.1 uncultured Chloroflexota bacterium | reverse complement strand
CGCTCCCATGAGGAACTGGCCTTCCGCACCGATGTTCCAGAGGCGCATCCGGAAGGCCAGGGCGCAGGCGAGGCCGGTGAGGATGAGCGGCGTGGCCTTGACGAGGGTGTCGGAGATGACCCCGGGGCTCCCGAACGACGCGCGGAGCATGTGGACGAAGGAGGCGATGGGATCCCCGCCGGCGATCGCGAGGATGACCCCGCTGATGAAGAGCGCGACGACGACCGCGCCGGCGGTCGTCGCTGCCGGCAGCCAGCGGGGCGCCTCGAGGCGCGCCTCGAGGCGGATCGTCCACGGCAGGGCGACCCGGGCACGCCCCGGCTGTCGCACCGGCGCCCCCGCGGTCACGAGACGAGCTCCGCCGGCGTGCCCGGCTCGGCGTGGGGTGTCGATGACCCTCCCGTCATCAACAGCCCGATCTCCGCCACGTCCGCGTCGGCCGCGTCGAAGAGCCCGACGAGCCGCCCTTCGTACATGATCGCGATGCGGTCGGACAGGCCGAGCACCTCGTCGAGGTCCTCGCTGACGAGGAGCGTGGCCGAGCCGGCCTCGCGCTGGGCGAGGAGCAGGCGGTGGACGGTCGCGATGGCCCCGACGTCGAGTCCGCGGGTCGGCTGCACCGCCACCATGAGCCTCGGATCCGACGCGATCTCGCGGGCGAGGATCAGGCGCTGGAGGTTGCCCCCGGACAGCAGTCGGGCGTCGACATGGACCGACGGCGCGGCGATGTCGAACTTCTCCCGGAGGCCGTCCGCGAACCGATGGGCCGTTCCGGTGTCGATGACCCAGTGCCGCGCGATCGGTGCGTCGTGGTAGGACTTCATGATGAGGTTGTCGGCGATCGACAGGTTGGGCGCGGAGCCGACCCCGGTCCGATCCTCCGGAACGTGGGCGACGTGCCGGCGGATCGCCTCACTCGGCGGTCGGTTCGTCACGTCGTCCCCGTTGACCGTGATCGAGCCGGCCGTGGACCGACGCAGACCGGTGACGACCTGGGCGAGCTCGGATTGGCCGTTTCCCGCCACGCCCGCGACGCCGAGGATCTCGCCCGCCCGGATGTCGAGCGAGACGCCGCGGAGGGCCGGGAGTCCGCGGTCACTGGTCGCCTCGATCTCGCGCACGGAGAGCACGACCGCACCGGGCCGGAAGGGCGTGCGCTCGATCGTCTCGAGGACTTCGCGTCCGACCATGAGGATCGCGAGACCCGCCGCCGTCGTCCCCGCGCTCGGGATTCCCGCGGCAGTCACCCGTCCCCGGCGCATGACCGTGATCCGGTCGGCGATCCGCGACACCTCGGCGAGCTTGTGGCTGATGAACACGACGGCCGCGCCGTCATCGACCATCGAGCGGAGCGTCCGGAAGAGGTCGTCCGCCTCCTGGGGCGCGAGGACCGCCGTCGGCTCGTCGAGGATGAGCACGCGGGCGCCGCGATAGAGGAACTTGAGGATCTCGACGCGCTGCTGCTCGCCCACGGACAGCTGCCAGATGCGGGCCCGGGGGTCGAGGGCGAGGCCATGGCGCCGCGCGAGGTCGGCGACCTCGTCGTCGAAACGGGGGAGGTCGATCCGGAAGCGCGGCCGGTCGAGCCCGATGAGGACATTCTCAGTGACCGTCTGGGTGGGGACGAGGGCGAAGTGCTGGTGGACCATGCCGAGCCCGGCCGCGATCGCGTCCCGCGGCGAGTGGAACTCGACCCGTTCGCCGAACACGACGATCTCGCCCGCTTCGGGCCGGTACAGGCCGTCGAGGACGTTCATGAGGGTGCTCTTCCCGGCGCCGTTCTCGCCAAGGAGGGCATGCACCTCGCCGACCCGCAGGTCGAAGTCCGCCCCGTCGTTGGCGACCACGCCGGGGAACCGCTTGACGATGCCGCGCATCGAGACGGCGAGCGGAGGCCCGGGCGGGATGAGGCCGTCAGGCATCGTCGACGACGACTCCACGGAACTGCGAGGCCCGCGACGAGCGGGTCGTCACGGGCCTCGTCGCTGATCGACTACTGGGCGGGGATGTCGGCGTTGACGCCGTCGGCCCACCAGTGCATGCAGGTCGTGCAGGGGTTGCCCGGGGCGCCGGGCGGGAACTGGTCGAGGTCCGCCTGGACCAGCTTCTGACCGGCCGGAAGGATCCCCTTGCCGGTGTTGTCCGTGATCGGCCCGGAGAAGACGTCGAACCGGTTGAAGTCACCCTTGAGCATCTTGGCCAGGGTGTCCTTGACCATCTGGACGTCGGCCGCCGGGAGGTCCTTGATGCCGGGCTGTGGTGTCTGACCGTCCATGAAGCCGAAGAGGCCGAGGGAGCCGGAGTTGGCGTCGAAATACTCGTAGCCAGCCTTGTACGTCTTCGCCTTGACCTGCTCGGCGATCCGGGCGTACTCCGGGCCCCAGATCCAGTACGGCGTCGTGAGGCAATGGTCGACCTTGCACGAGCCGAAGTAGTCGTACGTGATGCCCCACTTGCCCTTCGCCTGGGCGACGTCCGCGACCGCCGGCGTGTCGGCGCCGGTGAGGACCACGTCCGCGCCGGCGTCGAAGAGCGAGGCGGCCGCTTCCTTCTCGACGACCGGGTCGTGCCAGGTGTTGATCCAGCGGACGTCCATCGTGCACTCGGGGCAGGTCTTCTTGGCGCCGAGCATGAACGCGTTGCCGAGCCGGAGCTCCTCGGGGATCGGGAACGTCGCCATGTAGCCGAGCTTCGGATTGCCGTCG
>CAIYQJ010000036.1 GCA_903928275.1 uncultured Chloroflexota bacterium | reverse complement strand
TGATCTCGTGCGGGCGCTCGGGGTCACCGGGATCAGCAAGAGCGAGGTCAGCCGGATGTGCGCTCCGCTCGACGCCGAGGTCGCCGCCTTCCGGAGCCGGCCCCTCGACGACATCGCGTACCCGTACCTCTGGCTCGACGCCACGTACCTCAAGGTCCGCGAGGGAGGACGGGTCGTCAGCATGGCCGCCCTCGTCGCGACCGGCGTCGCCGCGTCGGGTGAGCGCCGGGTGCTCGGCCTGGAGCTGTCCCCGGGGCACGACGAGGGGTCCGCCTGGCCACGGTTCATCCGCTCGCTCGTCGAGCGCGGTCTCCGGGGCGTCCGCCTCGTCATCAGCGACGACCATGCCGGCCTGGTGAAGGCGGTCCGCGAACAGCTCCTGGGCTCCTCGTGGCAGCGCTGCCGCGTCCACTGCACCCGCAACGCCTGCGACCTCGTGCCCCGCTCGGCCCGGGGCATGATCGCGTCCGCGATCCGGCTCGTGTTCGAGCAGCCCGACGAGGCCGCCGCCCGCGCCCAGCTCGGCCGGGTCATCGATACCTTCGCCCCGCGCTTCCCCGCGGTCGCCCGCCTGCTCGCCGACGCCGAGCCCGACCTCCTGAGCCACTTCGCCTTCCCCGAGCCGCACCGCCGGCAGATCCGTTCCACCAACCCCCAGGAGCGGCTCAACAAGGAGATCAAGCGCCGGACGGCGGTCGTCGGGATCTTCCCCACCCGTGGCTCGGTCATCCGCCTCGTGGGGATGATCCTCGCCGAGCAGGACGACGAGTGGCAGGACGGGAGGCGCTACTTCCGCCCGGAGACCATGGCGCTCATCGATGCCGCCGAACCCGAGGAGGTGGGACCTGCCCTGCTGATGGCGAGTTGACCGATCAGGCGCGAGGACGACGGGCTGTTACACCAGTATTGGGACTTGACCCGCTTCCCCCGGCGGACCGGGGCGGGCGCACCTGCGCGTCAGGGCGCCCGCCCTGCCGGGATCCGCTACTTCTTCACGTAGATCATCACCGGCGGGATCATCCCGGCTCGTTCCGCCGCCGCGGCCAATTCCGGCGAGAACGAACGCTGCGCCGCCATGAAAGCCTCCATGTCGGGGACGTCCCAGGTGCTCGCGACCTGGTTGCTGCCATCCATCGCAACGTAGCTGGACCCGTCCGACGCGACCGCCGACAGCGCGGCGGTCATGTCCGCCTTGAACTTCAGCCAGGCCTCGACATCCTTGACTGCTGCGGTGACCACGATCTTCGGCACGTCGAGTCTCCTTCGGGAAGCGCGCCTGGAAGCCTGACTGGCGAGGACGCCGACCCAGTGCGGGAGCGCGAGTGTGAGCCGGGCTCCGAGCAGCGTCAAGGCATCGGGATCCGCCATCGTGATCGTCCAGGAGCGCCGGCGACGGAGGGCGCTGGCCCCGGTCCGCTCGACTTCGCGCGGTCCCTCACACGGCGGCCGAAGTGGTTGTCGTCCGCACGCGCCAGACGCCCCCGGCCTCGCTGCGTCCCCGACCGCCACCAGTCGTCGCTCTTCGCCGGTCCCGTATGCTGCGCACCTGGCCCCCTCCGAAGGAGCGATAGCGCAGGTGCCGCACGTGAGCTTCGATGTCGACGCCGAGGCCTACGACGGCTTCATGGGTCGATACTCGCGGCTGCTGTCCGGCCAGGTGGCGGACCTGGCCTCGGTCGCATCCGGGCAGCGGGTGCTCGACGTCGGGTGTGGCACGGGCTCGCTGACGGGCGAGCTGATCGCGCGGCTGGGGCCCGCGGGGGTGGCGGCCGTCGACCCGTCGCAGTCATTCGTCGCCGCGACTCGAGCTCGCCATCCGGGTGTCGACGTTCGACGGGCGCACGCAGAGCGCCTGCCATTCCCGGACGGAGCCTTCGACGCGACCCTCGCGCAGCTGGTCGTCCACTTCATGAAGGACCCGATCGCGGGGCTGACCGAGCTGGGCCGCGTCACGCGGCGGGACGGTGTCGTGGCGGCGTGTGTCTGGGATCACGCCGGGAGCCAGGGCCCCCTGCGCCTCTTCTGGGACGCCGCGCGTGACCTCGATCCCGATGTCGACGACGAGTCTCACCGCCCTGGCACCCGCGAAGGCCATCTCGTCGAGCTGTTCCGGGCGGCCGGGCTCCGCAAGGTCCAGGGGACGACCGTGTCCGGACGGCTCGAGCACGCGACCTTCGAGACATGGTGGGAGTCGTTCACCCGGGGCGTGGGCCCGGCCGGCGCCTACCTGGCGAGCCTGGACGAGGCCCGCCGCATCGATCTGCGCGACCGGTGTCGGCTGCGGGTGACGTCGGAGCCGTTCGTGATCACCGCCGTGGCCTGGGCGACGCGCGGCCTCGCCTAGCTGGAAGCGCGAGGCCCGACCGTCGACGACCGGTCGCGACGCCGCCGACCGCGTTGGCACCCGCATCCGCCGGGTTCTTCGCACGCGCTCACGACCCTCCCGGCGCGTCGAGCGGGCCATCCCGATGCGGAGCTCCACCCCGTCCCCGACAGCGTCGGCCGCCGACCTCGCGGGCACCGGTCCGGTGGGTGTTCGTGCGTCGCTCACGGCCCTCCGGGCGCGCCGCACCGACTCGAGAGCGATCGGTCAGGACGGGCCGAGCGAGCGGCTCCGTCGTCGCTGGACCGGCGATGGCCATCTGCGCGAGGACAGGGCCGGTCCCCGTGACCGGCCCTGTCCTGCGATCCGTGACGCTCGGGCGCTCTACAGGCCGAGCTTGCTGATGAACGTCCCCCAGTTCGCGTAGAAGGAGCGCGTCCCGCCGCACGTGAAGTCCGCCGCGAACTGGTCGTTCGTACACGTCTGGCCGATGTACTCCGACGCGATCCAGATGTTGTTGCCGTCCACGACGGCCGCGCCGTAGTCGCCCCACCGTGGACGCGGCGAACCGTCCGCGAAGTAGGGCTGGTATTCGGAGAAGCCGTCCTGGGGACCGAGGCCGGCGGCCGCGACCTTGATCTCCCCGGCACCGACCTTCGCATCGAGCGACGCGTAGGCGGCACTCGGGTAGTAGTCGGCCCCGACGAGCGTGAACGCGATCACGCCGCGCCCGCTCTTCGTCACGCCGACGGCGGGGTACGTGAGGTTGTTGTTCGCGAGCGCCAGGTAGCCCTGGCTGTCGACCTTGCCGCTGTTCGGGTTGAGGATGAACCATTCGATGCCGGCCTTGTTCACGCCGCCCACGGTCACGGCCGTGTCGAGAGCGGCCCAGAGCTTGCCGTTGGCGTACATGACCTGCTGCATCCGCGAATCGTTCGCGTCGAGCACGTTCACTCCGGCCCCGTAGCCGAGAGCCCCCAGCGGGTTCGGCCCGCTCTTCTGGTCCGCCTGCGGCGGGATGCCATAGGGGGCCACCGGGACGACCGAGTTCGTGAGCGTCAGCGACGGCGCGGCGGAGCCGAGCGAGTTCGTCCCCGACAGCTGCCAGAGGAAGATCCGACTGCTCGTCCCGGACGCGTTGTTCGCTTCCGAGGTCGCGTCGGAGGAGAGGAAGTACTCGGTGTTGCCCTTGCCGTTGGCGTCGGGCGCGACGGCCGGCCAGACCGTGAAGCCGGGGTTGCCCGCGGCCGCACCGAGCGTCTGGAACTGGACGACGCCCACGGGTCCGCCCGCCGCGAGGGCACTCTTCGAGAACGCGTAGATGTTCGCGCTCTTGAACTCCGGCCCGAAGAACGAGTACTCGTTGGTCGTGATGTAGAAGCCGCTCTTGTCCGCCCCGATGTGCGGGTAGTCGCCGAGGCAGAAGCCGTACGAGCACCCGTGGTCCGGCGTGCCCGCGGTGCCGTTGTCCTGGACGGGCATGCTGTAGAGGTGCCACGTGCCGAGCGGGCTGGGACTGTCGCTCACGGCGATGTCGATGTGGTTCGTTCCGAGGAAAGCGCCGGACACGGGATCCTGGTCGAGCGTCAGGACGACGTGGTACCAGCGCTGGGTACCCTGGTCGTAGAGGCACGACGGGTCGGTGATGAACGGGCCGGACAGGCCCGTGCCACGATCGAACTGGGCGGGGTAGCCGTAGAAGGAGTTCTGGTCCATGACGCCGAACCCGTGACCGGAGGCGTCATAGACCTGGAGCACATCGTTGACCGTCTCGAGCACGTACCCGTTGCCCGCGCAGAGCCCCTGGTCGGGCGGCTCGAGGGAGAACTGGTTCCCGTTGTTCGCGAAGCGCTGGTCGAAGTGGTCGAGTCCGGAGAAGCCCAGCAGGAACTCGGGGTTCGACTTGGCCCTCTGGCCGCTCGGGGCGGAAGCGCCGCCGCCGCCGTGCTTCGACTGGCTCCGGTTGACGATCGACCCGCGGAACGCGCCCGCCGCGGTGTCGCCACCCGGCCCTGACGGGATCTCGGTGGTCTTCGCCTGCGGGGCGTGGTCCGTGCCCGCCGGCGTGGCGTGGAACGTCGTCGCGCCCCTCGGGGTGAGGGTCCGGACGGATGCACCGCTCGGGCCTGCCGCGGCGGCCGGGACGGCCGGCGCGATGACACCGACCGCGAGTGCGACCGTCGCGGCGAGCGTCACCGCGCGCAACGACAGCGGGCGACCCCGTGCTACCAGACGTGAACGAACAGACACGAACGCCTCCTCCGCGCGGATCCCTCGCGCGCTCCGTGTCGGCGGGTCGGTCTCGCCACTGGCCCAGCGCGACGCGAAGGCGACCGCGTCTTGATGCCGCGCTGGTGGGAACCCGGAGGCTCCCTGCCTCCCCCCGGATCGCAGCATGATGCAGATGACCGGACCGGTTGGCAAGCACCGGGCGTTCGGGATCCCGACGCGCGTGCGCGCCGCGGATCGACGCCGCGGATCGACGCCGCGGATCGACGCCGCGGATCGGCCCGGAGCGCCCGGGGTCGCAAGGAGCGCCGCGTGCGGCAAGCTCCGCCCACGACCCACGCTCTCCTGGACCGGTCGCCGCGTCTACTATCTCCTCAGCAACGCACACAGGCTCAAAGGAGACGGTCACGCAGTCGTCCACGGCGTCGCGCCTGCCGCTCGAGCGGCGAGATCCTGCGCGGTCGGCTC
>CAIYQJ010000035.1 GCA_903928275.1 uncultured Chloroflexota bacterium | reverse complement strand
GGCACCGCCGGCGCGGCAGGCACCGCCGGCGCGACGACCGGCAGCCACGCCACGACCGGGACCGGCACGTTCGCCGTGCCCACGCCCGTCCACCTCGCCGACGTCGGCACCGTGGCGATCGCCCAGCTCGCGACGACCGGCTACGCGCGCACGAACGGCGACTCGTCGATCACCCTCTCCGTCACCAAGACCTCCGACGCGAACACGGTCTCGGTAGCCGACGACGTGAACGCGAAGCTCGCCGAGGTCGCCGCCCGGCATCCCGAGATCAGGATCGTCACCGTCAGCGACCTGTCGGCGTTCATCAAGGAGTCTCGCGACGGCCTCGTGCGCGAGGGCCTCCTCGGCGCCCTCATGGCGATCGCCGTGATCTTCCTGTTCCTGCTCTCGCTGCGATCCACGTTCGTCGCCGCGATCAGCATCCCGACGTCGATCCTCGCCGCACTCACGCTCATGCTCGTGGCCGGCATCTCGATCAACATCATGACCCTCGGGGGCCTGGCCGTCGCCGTCGGTAGAGTCGTGGACGACGCGATCGTCGTCCTCGAGAACATCTACCGGCACAGGGCGAGGGGCGAGGACAAGCGCACGGCCGTCCTCTCCGGCGCCCGCGAGGTCTCATCCGCGATCACGAGCTCCACGTTGACGACCGTCGCGGTCTTCCTGCCGCTCGGCTTCGTCGGCGGCCTCGTCTCCCAGTTCTTCCTGCCGTTCGCGCTCACGGTGACGTTCGCGCTCATCGCCTCGCTCGTCTGCGCTCTGACGGTCGTCCCCGTCCTCGCGTACTTCCTCGTCGACAAGGTGAAGATGGACGTGGACGAGGACGGCGAGCCGCGCAATTCGATCTGGATCCGCGCGTATACCCCCACGATCAAGTTCGTCCTCCGCAGCCGCCTGACCAAGTTCGGCGTGCTCGGCATCTCCGCCGTGCTGTTCGTCGCCACGTTCGCGCTCGTCCCGAGCATCCCGACGCAGTTCATCAACGCCGGATCGGAGAAGGTGCTCCTCGTGAGCATCGCGCCGCCGCCCGGCACTCCATCGGCCGCCGTGCTCGACCGCGCGGTCCAGGCCGAGGGCATCCTCAAGGCCGACCCCGCCGTCATCCTCGTCCAGACGACCGTCCCGAGCGAGGGCAGCACCGGCAACCAGACGATCACGGCGGCGTTCACCGGCCGCGCCTCGAACAGCGCGAACATCACGGTCCGCCTCGCGAGCGACGCCAACCTGTCCAGGGAGACGCAGAAGCTTCTCGCCGACCTGGCACCGGTGAAGGACGGCGGCTGGAACCTGACCGTCTCCGAAGGGACCGGCTTCAGCTCCAGCGGCCTGAGCATCACCGTGAGTGGCCCCGACCAGACCGCGGTCGCGACGGCGACCGAGCAGGTCCTCGCCGCGATCAAGGACCAGCCGGACATCATCAACCTCAAGAGCGACCTCACGAAGGGCACCCCGTCCGTCGAGGTCACCGTCGACCCGAACAAGGCGATCGCCGCCGGACTCACGACCGCGCAGGTCGCGGGCGAGGTCCGCGGCGCGCTGACCGGCTCCCAGGTGGGCCGGATCGCGATGGCCGACGGCTCCGTCCTCGACCTGTACATGGGCATCGATCCGTCGGCCATGTCGTCGGTCGACGCGCTCAAGGCACTCCCGGTGGGGACCGTCGCGAAGGTGCCGCTCGCCACGATCGCGGACGTCCAGTCCGTTGACTCACAGGGCAGCATCACGCGCATCGGCGGCGCTCCCGCCGCGTCGATCACCGCGGAGATCACGAGCAAGGACACCGGGGGCGTCTCCAAGTCCGTCCAGAAGACGATCGACGCGCTCAAGGCGGCCGGCACCCTCCCGGCCGGCGTGGACGTCGCGCTCGCCGGAGTGACCCAGCAGCAGAACTCCGCGTTCGGCGGGCTGTTCGCCTCGATGGGCGTCGCGATCCTGCTCGTCTACGTCATGCTCGTCCTCACGTTCAACAGCCTCATCACGCCGTTCATCATCCTGTTCAGCCTCCCCCTCGCGACGATCGGCGCGTTCACCGCCCTGTACGTCACGGGCCGCCCGATCGGCATCAGCGCCCTCATCGGGTTCCTCATGCTCATCGGGATCGTCGTCACCAACGCGATCGTCCTGCTCGACCTGGTGGAACGCCTCAGGGGACAGGGTTTGTCCACGCACGACGCCCTCGTCGAGGGCGGGCGGACCCGTGTGCGGCCGATCCTCATGACCGCTCTCGCGACGATCCTCGCGCTCATGCCACTCGGTCTCGGCCTCAACGAGGGCTCGATCATCGCCAGCGAGCTCGCGACTGTCGTCATCGGGGGCCTGTTCACTTCGACGTTCCTCACCCTTCTCGTCATCCCGGTCGTGTACTCGCTCGTGGATGGCGGCAAGACGGGCCTCGGTCAGCGCTTCAGCCGCAAGCCGGCGGCCGAGCTCGCCCCGGTGGAGTCCGCGCCGCCGGCGCCCGCCGGCGCCTGAGCCGTCACGGCGGCCGAACGCGTCGGCCGCTCTCCGCCACGAAGAAGGCCCCGGACCGCGAGGTCCGGGGCCTTCGCACGCATCGCGCCTACGCCGCCGGCGGCCCCTCGCGCTGCCTCCCGGCGCCCAGGTCGATCCCGAGGTCGAGGAGCCAGGCCCGGATGTTCCGGTAGATCGCGGGCGCCCCGAGCGGGACCGGCTCGTCGAGCTCCCAGTCCGACGGGAACAGGATGAGCGGCGAGGTCTGGGGCCCGCCGAGCCCGCCGTGGGATCCGATGAGCTCCTCGAACGCAGCGACCTCGTCGGTCTCCGGGTCGTAGACGCTGATGACCACGATGTCCGGGCAGTGGTCCATTCGGTCCTCCCGGATCAGGCTCTCGCGGGCCCGGCCCGGGTAGATCGGCACCGGGTCGTCGCCCTCGATGCGGTCTTCGTCGAGATAGTTGAGGCCGTGCTTGCCGATCGCGACGGCGCCGTGCGCCTCCGAGCGCACGAGCAGGAGCCCGATGCCGGGGTGGTTCGCGAGCGCCTCCACGAGGCCCGGGTACAGGTCCGCGATGGCCTCGACCGTCGCTCGTTCGGGCACGGCGTTGAAGTAGACGAGACCGAGGTTGCCGGAGGCGACGACGACGAGGTCCGGCGGCTCCGCGGTCCTGGCCTTCCGCTTGTCGCCCGGCTTCGCGGCCGCCGGCGTCGCCGGGGTCGCGCCGGCCGCGGTCGTCGTCTGCGCGGCAGGCCCCAGGGTGACGACGCCGCCTTCCGACCGACCGCGCAGCGCCTGCCGGGTGATCGCCGCCGTCACGCCCCTGCTCCGCGACAGCTCGGACGCGAACGTGTTGATGGGCCCCCAGTCCTCCACGCGCGAGGTCGCCGCCTCGACGGAGGTCTCGCCGGCCATGAGCGACCGCACCACGTCCTGCAGCGTCTCGCCGTATCGCTGGAGGAACGTGGACCCGAGGCTCTGCCCGTGGTCGGAGACGACGACGAACCGGTAGGGCCGTGGCGCGTCTTCCGCCGCCCGCATGAGGGTCCCGATCGCAGCATCCACGCCGTCGAGCGCCTGGAGCGACTCGGCGCGCTCGGGGCCGCTGTGGTGCGCGATCTCGTCGTAGTCGGTGAAGTCGATGTAGACGACCGGCGTGCCCCGGTACATCTCCTCCATGACGAGGGCGATCCCCACGTCGCGGAGCATGACGTTCGTGGTGGCACGTGCCAACGGGTAGACGCCGCCGCGGTGCATGCGCGGGATCACCCCGGCCCGTCGCTGCCGCCGCGCCTGCACGAGCTCCTTGATGACCTCGGCGCCGAATCGAACGGCCGTGTGGAGGTAGCCGGACGGGTTGAGGAAGAACGTGGTGAACGCACGGCTCTCGCCCAGTCCCTGGCCCCTGTCGGAGATCGTGGCCATCGTGAGGTAGGCGCGCACGGCGTCCCCGGAGACGAGGTTGTTCACGCTCGCGCCGCCCTGGCTCAGGAGGCCCTCTCCGTTCGAGACGCGGCGCACGATCTCGGTGGCATCCGCCGGGTGGTTGGACACCATGAGCCGCCTGGCGCGCTTCTCGTACCAGCGGAACGCGGGGATCCCGTCGTTGTTCCCGTGGAGGATCCCGGCCTGGCTCGCGGACGTCTGCGAGGGGAGCATCGCCTCCCAGCGAGCGAGGCGGTGGGTCCCCGCCCGGATCCAGCTCGCCATGACCGGCACCTGCCCGGCGCGGAGCTGGTGGGCGAGGATCGGGTGGGCGAGCCCGTCGATCTGGATGACCACGAGCCCCGGATCCGTCGTCCGCCTCACGTCCGCTCCGCGCATCGTGACGCGACGGACCAGCGCACCGAAGTACGACTCGCCGCCGTCGATCGAAAAGACCGATACGAGGATGGTGTTCACGATCGCGAAGATCCACGACGCCCAGAAGGCGGTCCAGAACCCGTCGACGTGGATCCCGGGGACGAGAGGGACGAGGGCGAGGATGACGAGGACCTGGAAGAGGATCGAGCAGATCGCGACCGCGATGACCGAGAGCGGCTCCACGATGACGAGGAGGACGGGCCGGATGGCGGCGTTGAGGAGGGCCATGACGATCACCGCCGTGGCCGCGTCGCCCAGGGTCGCGACAGTGAACTTCGGCAGCAGCTCGACAGTCACGATGAACGCGACGAGCGCCACGAGGAACGTGACGACGAGTCGCCGCAGGAGGGCCAGGCGGCCGCCCCGCCATTCCCAGAGCAGCTCGAGCTGCATGCGGTAGAAGCCCAGCAGACTCCGGATCGTGTTCACCCGGCCCCTCCCGCGCGATCGCGCGCCCCGGTGGGCCTGGGCTCGGTCGCCGGACGCAGTATGGACGACGGCGCAGAGCGGGCGCTCTCCCCGTACCGGTAGACTCGCCTCGACGGGGGTCTCAGGAAGGGGACGACGTGATCGACCGGGTCGTGGGCGGGAGCCGTTACCTCGCGCTCCTCGCGGTCATCGGGTCGTTCCTCGCATCTGCGACGGTGCAGGTGTACGGACTCGTCCGCGTCGTCGTGAACGCGTACAACGCGTACATCGGCCGTGACTACTCCGACCAGGCGGCCAAGGAGGTCCTGGTCGACGCGGTGAGCACCATCGACCTGTTCCTCGTCGGGACCATCCTCTTCGTCTTCTCGATCGGCTTCTACCAGCTCTTCATCGCGGACGTCCCGAAGCTCCCGCCGGCCATGCAGGTGACGAGCTTCGGGGAGCTCAAGGCCCGGCTCGTGAGCGTGGTCATCGTGGCGCTCCTCGTGGCGTTCCTCGGCGAGGTCGTGGAGTGGGACGGCACGTCGCCGGAGATCCTTGCCTACGGCGCGGCGATCGGCGCGGTGATCCTCTCGATGGGCTTCGTCACGCGGTACCTCGAAGTGGGCCCGGCGGTGGGGGAGCCGGCGGCGAGGTCGGAGGCGGCCGAGGCGCCCCCCGACGAGGCCGGGGCTCGACCGACCGGCTGACGCATCGGCGGTGCGGCGCCGCCGCGACCGGCTGCCGCGTCGCCGGCGTGGTGGCACCGCGCCCCCCGACGCCCCGCATTGACGCCCGGCAGGCTAAATCCGATAATCTGACTCGGAATTAGATCCTGGGTCCGCGCGGCCATCGCGCGCCCACCTCACGCGTCCACCCGACTGACCGTCGCCACGCCGGGCATCCCCGCCGAGGAGCTTCCACCGCGATGACCACCGAGCGCGAGATCGTCTCCACCGAGTACCAGTACGGCTTCCACGACGAGGTCGACTACCTGCAGCAGACGAAGCGGGGCCTCACCCGCGAGACGGTGGAGGAGATCAGCGCGATCAAGGACGAGCCCGCGTGGATGCTCGAGGCCCGGCTCAAGGCATACGACCACTTCCTCGCCCGACCCATGCCCCAGTGGGGCGGCCAGCTCAACGACATCGACTTCGCGAAGATCGTCTACTACCGGAAGCCGTCGGAGCGCGAGGAGAAGTCCTGGGACGACGTGCCGGACCAGATCAAGAAGACCTTCGAGAAGCTGGGCATCCCGGAGGCGGAGCGCAAGTTCCTCGCCGGCGTGGGCGCCCAGTACGACTCGGAGGTCGTCTACCACTCCGTGAAGGAGGAGCTCTCCAAGATCGGCGTCGTCTTCATGGGGACGGACCAGGGCCTCAAGGAGTACCCGGAGCTCTTCCGGAAGCACTTCGGGACCGTGGTGCCCCCGGAGGACAACAAGTTCTCGGCGCTCAACGCCGCCGTGTGGTCGGGCGGGTCGTTCGTCTACGTCCCCAAGGGCGTGGAGGTGCCGCTCCCGCTCCAGGCGTACTTCCGGATCAACGGCGAGAACACCGGCCAGTTCGAGCGGACCCTGATCATCGTGGACGAGGGCGCCAAGGTCCACTACATCGAGGGCTGCACCGCCCCCATCTACACGACGGACGCGCTCCACGTCGCGGTCGTCGAGGTCGTGGCGCTGCCCGGCTCGAAGGTCCGCTACACGACGATCCAGAACTGGAGCCGCGACGTCTACAACCTCGTGACCAAGCGGGCACACGCTCACGCGAACGCCACGGTCGAGTGGGTGGACGCGAACACGGGCTCCCGCCTCACGATGAAGTACCCGAGCATCTACCTCCTCGGCGAGGGCGCCACCGCCGAGGTCGTGAGCGTGGCGTTCGCCGGCCACGACCAGCACCAGGACACCGGGGCGAAAGCCGTGCACATGGCGTCGAACACGCGCAGCCGGATCGTGAGCAAGTCGGTGAGCAAGGACGGCGGCCGCGCCACGTACCGCGGGACCGTGAAGGTCGCGCCGGGGGCCACGAACGTCACCGCGTCCGTGCGGTGCGACGCTCTCCTCCTCGACGACCACAGCCGGAGCGACACCTACCCGTACATCGACATCGCCGAGGACGACACCACGATGTCGCACGAGGCGACCGTCGGGAAGGTCTCCGCGGAGCAGATCTTCTACCTCATGAGCCGTGGGCTCACGGAGAACGAGGCCACGAACATGGTGGTCCAGGGGTTCCTCGAGGTCTTCACGAAGGAGCTCCCCATGGAGTACGCGATCGAGTTCAACCGGCTCGTGAAGCTCGAGATGGAGGGGGCTCTCGGATGACGACGGACGTCGAGGCCACCCCGCCGACGAACCCCGTGCCGGCCTCGGACCCGGCTTCCCGAGCCGCCCGCGCCTCGGCCCGCGCTGCCGCTGCCACTGCTGCGCGCGTCACCCGTCGTGCCCCCGGCGACCTGCCGCTCGCCTTCGCGACCGAGGAGAGCGTCCGCGCCCGGGCCACCTCGGCCGCCGAGCCGGCCTGGCTCCTGGCGGACCGACTGGCGGGGCTCGCGCGCTTCGCGGAGCTGCCGCTCGAGACGAACCGCCTCTACACGCTCTACGTTGACATGCGCGGCGCGGACCTCGACGACATGGCGCCATATCTCGACGGCCCCGCGCTCGCCGCGACCGACGCGGCC
Source organism: uncultured Chloroflexota bacterium (assembly GCA_903928275.1). Classification (GTDB taxonomy): domain Bacteria; phylum Chloroflexota; class Limnocylindria; order Limnocylindrales; family CSP1-4; genus CAIYQJ01. The sequence goes on along the minus strand of CAIYQJ010000035.1, from coordinate 4,656 downwards.
GACCCGGCCCACCTCCCCGCGGAGGCGGATGGCCTCGTCGAGATCCGCGGCGGCGCGGTCCCGGTCGTCGTCCTCTCGGCCGCGGCCCGGGCGGCGGGCGTCGTCCTCGAGCCGCTCGACGCGCTCGTGGCTCGTGATCCGTCCCGCGCTCGGGGGCTCCTCGACGACGGCGCGGACCTGCCGGCCGACGACAAGCTCGCGCAGCTCGCGCGGGCGCTCTGGACGACCGGGGTCCACCTCCATGTGCCCGCCGGGTCTTCCCTCGAGGGACCGATCGTCCTGCGGTTCGCCGCGGGCATCCCCGGCCGCGCGGTGCTCGCCCGGACGCTCGTCACGCTCGGCGAGGGAGCGCGTGCGTCCATCGTCGAGGAGATCGTGCCGGCCGGCCCGGACATCGGTTGCGCCGCCGGGGAGACCGTGCCGCAATCGCTCCTCCACGTGACCACGGAGGTCCGCCTCGCCGCGGACGCCTCGCTCACGTTCGCGGGCCTCCAGGACCTCGGGCACCGGGCCGTCGTGTTCACGACCCGACGCTCCGAGCTGGGGCCGCGGGCGGAGCTACGGTGGGCACTCGCCCAGGTCGGCGCCCGCATCGCGAAGAGCCGCGTGGACAACCTTCTTGCGGGCGACGGGTCGTCGGTAGAACAGGTGGAGATCGTCTTCGGCGCCGACGACCAGCTGTTCGACCTGACCTCGTACACGCGCCACGTGGGCCGCGACACCACGGCCGACCTGCTGTCCAAGGCGGCGATGCTCGACCGATCGCGCTCGTACATCAAGGGCCTCACGACGATCGACCGGCCGGCGCGCGGAACTGACAGCTTCCTCGGCGAGTTCGGCATGCTCCTCACGAAGGGCAGCCGGTCGGTGACCATCCCCAGCCTCGAGATCGACCAGCCCGACTGCCGGCGGGTGGGCCACGCGAGCTCCGTGGGCCCGATCGATCCGCTGCAGATGTTCTACCTCGAGAGCCGCGGCATCGACCCGGCGGACGCGCGCAGGATGATCGTCCTCGGCTTCCTCGAGCCCGTCGTCGCGCGGGTGCCGCTCGCAGCCGAGCAGGACCGCCTCCGCGGCATCCTCGAGGCGAAGTGGGACGCGTCGTCGGCCGCGACCGAGGCGAACGGTCCGGGCGCGGGCGCGGGCGCGGCTGGCGGCCACGCCACCGCCGATGGCACCACGGCTGCCGCCGGCGCCGGGTCTCCGATAGCCATGGGGGCCGCCTGACGATGGCCGGCGCGCGCAGCGTCGACCTCTGCGCGGTCGACGAGGTCCCGCCCGGGACCATGACCATGACGTGGGTGGACGGCACGGAGCCGGTCCTCGTCGCGAACGTGGAGGGCGCCATCCGGGCGGTCTCGGGGATCTGCACGCACGAGTACGTGGAGCTCGACGGCGGCTTCCTCGCCGGCCGTACCGTCACGTGCCTGCTCCACACGTCCCGGTTCGACCTGGTGACAGGCAAGGCGCTCGACGCGCCGGCGTATGACGCGCTAGAGGTCTACCCGGTGACGATCGCCGAGGGCCGCGTCCTCATCGACCTCCCGGGGTAGGGGACCGGCGCGGCCGCGCTGCCCGGAATCGTCGACCCGGCGGGCTGCCCAGCAGCGAGCCGCGAGGCGCCACATATCGTCGACCCGGCGGGCTGCCCAGCAGCGAGCCGCGAGGCGCCACATATCGTCGGGGCGCTGGTGTCCCGCGCGGAGCAGCCGCGAGGCGCCACATATCGTCGGGGCGCTGGTGTCCCGCGCGGAGCAGCCGCGAGGCGCCACATATCGTCGGGGGCGCTGGTGTCCCGCGCGGAGCAGCCGCGAGGCGCCACATATCGTCGGGGGCGCTGGTATCGCGACGGGTCAGCGTCCGCAGGGCGGAGCAAGGCGGCGGCCGGTCTCGCGCATCGTCCCGGACGATCGCTGGGGGCAGATCGGCCTCTCGCGACCGCCCAGCGGGCGGACGGACGCGGTCCTTCGCGCTGCCCGAGCGGATTGCAGCGTCCGGGACGATCAGTGGGAGGACACTCGACGCGCGAACCTGGCCGGCTTGGCGCCCGAGCAAGTCGCGGCCTCTTCGACACGTCGGGAGACCTGCGCCTTGAGCTGATCTTCCGGCCATGCGACGACCCGCACCTTGACGTCGGCTGCCGCGGCGTCCGCGAACGCGCGGAGGAGTGCGGCGAAGGCGGGGTCTGGCATGTCAACGATCGTCGTGCCTGCTGCGGGTGAGCATCCGCTTCCACCCGCCCGGGAGCCGCTCGAAGGTCATACGCAGCGAGTCCGAGGCGGAGGCTGACCACGAGCCCTCTCGATCGCCGCGGAGCTGCTGCTCCCGGAGCGAGGGATGGCGCTCGTCCTCGTCGAGCACCCGCAGAGCCTTGAGGATCGCCGATCGGTCGGCTGCGCCGAAGTCGTGAGCGGCGAAGTCCCCGAGGAACGTGGCGGTGATGTCGAGGGTCAGGTGGGCGCTCACCCGGGCGCTCACCCGGGCGCTCACCCGGGCGCCGACTTGTCCCGTTCACGCTCGGCGTCAGCCGCCACGGCGAAGGCGAGGAGGTCCTCCTCGGACATTGGACGGATCCGGCCCGCGCGCGAGTCCGCATGCGCCTGTGCGAGCGGCAGGCGGTGCGCAGGGGTGTCCGCCCACGCGAGCTCGCGCCGGAGCGCGAGCACCGGGCGGAGGATCAGGCGTCCTTCCGGACGTCCACCGCGACCTCGAAGTCGGCCTCGACGTCGATGCCGAGCGCCCGTCGCGCGTCGGCCGGCAGGGTGAGGTGCCCGTTCGTGGCCATCGAGATCGTGCGGGCCATGGATGCACTCCGGATCTTCGAGCCGGTGTGGCAGGCTGCCGCTCTGCCGCATCGGCGGCCCGGCGCCTACAGGAGAGGGCTGATCCGGTCCATGAGCATGTCCCACGCCTTGGTCTTCGGGTCCTCGGCGACCTCGACGGGCGTCGCGACGGCGGCGAACCGCCCCACGATCTCATCGGAGATGCGCTGCGCGACCGCCGCGTCCTCGAACAGCAGGTCGAGCTCCCAGTTCTCGTAGAGGCTCAGCGCGTCGAAGTTGCAGCCGCCGACCAGGGCGCGATCGTCGGCGACGAGCACCTTGGCGTGCGCCATGTCCGGGTGGGCAAGGATCGTGACTCCCGCCTCGAGCAACCGCGGGTAGTTGTGGCGGAACGCAGCCGCCGGGTACGTCGGCGTGGGCTTGCCGGGGATGACGATGCGGACCTTCACGCCCCGACCGGCCGCTTCGACGAGCCGGTCGATCGTCGGCTTGTCCGCGACGTACGGGTTCACGATGTCGATCCGGCGCTCCGCGTGCTCGATGAGCGCGGTGATCGCCTCGGAGATCGGGTAGTGCCCGGTGCCGGGGACGTTCACGAGGACCGTCGTGGGGACTGCGCCCACGGCCGGCTCCGCGATTGCCGGGAAGAAGCGCGCGAGCGTCTCCGACTCGTTCGGGATCGGGCCGCCCTGGTGGCGATAGCCGGCGATGAAGAGCGCCTCGAGCTGTGCCACGACGGGACCCTCGACGCGGACCATCACGTCGTAGAAACGCTCGTCGTTGAAGTGGTCCTCGATGCCGGTGCCGCCCACGTACGCGACACGGCCGTCCACGATGAGCATCTTCCGATGGTCGAACGCCCCGATGTCTTCTGTGTTCCACCCGACGCGCGCGCCGCTCCCGAGCGGCCCCGTGACGTCCGGCATCATCCCCTTGTTCATGACGATCGGAATGCCGGCGTCCACGAGCTGCGCGAAGAGCTCCTTGGACCCGAAGCGTACCTCGCTCCCGATCGCGTCGACCGCGAGCCGGACGTCCACGCCCGCCGCGACCTTCGCCGTGAGGGCCTCGCGGAACTTCTCGCCGATGTCGCCGGGCTTGTACCCGTACATGAGCAGGTGGACGGACGTCTCGGCGGCGTCGATGTCCGCGAGCATCCGCGGGAAGTAGGCGGTGCCATGGAGGAGCGGCTCCACGTTGACGGCCGAGGCGCGCATGAACGCGATCGCGACGTCGGCCTTGGTGACCCGCACTGCCGAGGCGAGCGTGGCAGCGAGATCCGGGGCGGAGGCCGGCGTCACACCGCCGTCGGTGACCGGGAACGACGGCACGAGCGTCTTGGGCAGCGCCCGCTTCACGACGACGGTGCCGGCCGCAGCGACGGTGGCCACAGCCGCCGCCACTCCGACCCTGAGGATGCTCTTCACGACCATCTGGATCCCCCTGTCAGGCGTGCGACCCACCCGGGTCCACGCGTCACGATGTCCGTTGCGGTCGCCCCGTCGTCGCGACCCCGGGCCGCCGGCTCGTCGCGAGCGGTCGGCTTCGCGTGCGCCGGTCCGGTCGAGAGTGTGCCCCGTTCGGCGGTTCCTGTCCCACCGAGCGCGTCGGGCCGGTGTCTCGCCCGGGTCCCGGACGGGTCCGCGGACGCGACCGGCCGTCTACCATCGCGGTCATGAGCGAAGACCCGCGCACTCCGCAGACAAGGGCAGGTCTCGCCGACCGCCTTCGGGCCGAGGGCCTCGCGCCCGGTGCGTGGTCCAACGGCCCGGGCGACGTCTACGGCGCGCACGACCACGGCTACGACAAGGTGCTCGTCGTGGAGCGGGGCTCCATCGTCTTCGGGCTCCCGGACCTCGGCACGACGGTGGCG
>CAIYQJ010000034.1 GCA_903928275.1 uncultured Chloroflexota bacterium | reverse complement strand
GTTCGCAAGGTGGTGCTTCACGGTCGAGTGCGACAGGCCGAGGCGGCGGGCGACGGCCTTCTCGGACCCGGCAACCAGGACGGCAGCCACAACGCCGACCTCGCGGTCGGTCGCGCGCTCGGCGGGGCGGTCCCGCATGCCCCCAGCCCGGCAGCGGCCAGCCACTCCATCGCGGCCCTCGATGGGAACGTCGCAGGTTGCTATCTCGCGCCCGAATCCTGTCCGGCGCGCCCCAGCCCACTCCCCTCCGCGGACGACCGCGCTCCGGCGTCTCGTCCGCGCGAACGCGCTCGGGCGGTGCGAAACGTTGGCACACGCTCGGAGCGTCGTCGCCACAGTCGCCCCGCGGCTCCGCCGATCGAGGGGATGACCCGCGAACGATGAGGCGAAGCGAGATCACATCGGCCCGCTTGTCATCATCTGCCCATGGTTCGAACGCAGATCTCCGTGACCGAGGACCAGATGCAGCGCCTCCGCCCGGAGGCCCGGAGGCGGGGGATCCCGATCGCGGCGGTAGTCCGCGACGCGGTGGACCGCGTGGTTCCCGGCGGCGCGACCTCCCGCCAGGCGGCGTTCGAGCGCGCGCTCCTGGCCGTTGGCCGGTTCGACTCCGGGACCGGCGATGTGGCCGCTCGCCACGACGAGATCGCGGGCGAGACCGAGTGGTGAGCCGCGTCTTCGTCGACACGAGCGCCCTCCTGGCGCTGATAGACCGAGCCGACCCGCAGCATCCAGCGGTTCGGGGCGCATTCGCCAGGCTCTCCGACGCCGAGCGGGTGACCCACGGATACGTCGTCGCGGAGTCGCTCGCGGTCGTCCGGCGGCGGTTCGGCGTCGAGGGCGCGATCACCCTGCTCGACGACATCCTGCCGATCGTCGAGATCGTCGGGGTCGAGCCCGAGCTGCACGGGCGCGTTCAGGCCCGGTACCGCGAATCGCTGCCCTCCGGCATCTCGTTCGTCGATCGGGTCAGCTTCGCGGTCATCGAGCGCGATGCGCTCGATGCCACGTTCGCGACCGACGGCGACTTCCGCGCGGTCAGCGTCCCGCTCATCCCGACGCCGGCGGATCCCACGCCCTGACCTGCGACCCAGCGACGTCCCAGGTTCTCTGGTGCCGCGAGTGCCGCAACGACGGCGGCGCCGGCGACCTGCCGGCGAGCGACGGCCGCGGTCTCCGGGACGCTCGAGCGGTCATCGAGCGGTACGCGGACCGGCGGATCGGCCTCGCCGACGCCCCTGCCTGTGCCGTCGTCGCGGGCAACAGGGCCGCCCTCCCGGGTAGGATCGGCGGGCCATGTCGAACCGGCCGATCCAGGACCACGTCGAGGCGACCTTCCGCGACCTCCGCGTGCCGCGCTGACCATTGCTCGCTCTTCACGCGGCATGGGCGCTCGACCACCGCCTGCACCTCTGGGCCGAGGATGCCGCGGCCTTCGAGGCGCACCGACGACGAACGGCGCGGCGGACCGCCAGGGTCCCTGCCCACCCATGGGCGGCCCCGACCCCTGCCCTGAACGACGCGATCGCGTCCGTGACCGCCGGCGACCCAGGCCTGGTCGACCGCGCGCGACCCGGGCGGCTGGCCCTCTGGCTCCCGGGCGATGCGGCGGACCCCTGGCCCTCCCCGCGCATTGCGGCCGCGCCGCAGCACGACGGCGCGGCGCCCGCCCGCCTCGATCCGTGGACAGTCCCGACGCTCGCGTTCGAGCCCGATGCCGCGATCCGCCTGCTGCTCGCCGGGACGCTCCAAACCGACGAGACGCCGGGCGACGCCTCGCTCGTCCACCTCGCGGCCACCGTCCTGTTCGGCCTGGACCTCGCTGCGCGCGGACGCTTCCTCCCCGGGCTGGTCCCGACGCAGGACGGCCGCGGCTTCGAGGCACGCTGGCTGCCCGTCCCGGGCGCCACCGACGCCGAGCGGATCCGGGCCCTGGCGCGCGCCATGCCGCCCGCCTGCCGCGCCGAGGCCGGCGCCCAGGGCGACCGGCGCGGGCGCGGCGCCGTGGACGTCCTCGCGCAGATGCTGACCGACGTCGTCGATGCGGTCGCGCGGGCGGGCGTCGGGCCCCGGCCCTTCCGACGTGCCGGTGCCCAGGCGAAGCGCACGGCACCTCTCGACGTGATGGTCGACGCCCTGGTCGCAGCGAAGCCCGCCGTCCTGCCGGATTCTCGCGAGGTTCACGACCTCGCCCTTGTCGTCACGACGTGGCACCGGCGGGCTGCGGCTGGCGGCTCCGGCTTCCGCACGTGCTTCCGAGTCGTCCCGCCCGGCGACGGCACCGACGGAACCGCGCGGCAGGCCTGGGCCCTGGAGATCCTCCTCCAGGCGGTCGATGACCCGAGCCTGCTCGTCCCCGCCGCCGACGCCTGGAGGTCGGGCCGCAGGCTCGCCGCGTTCGGCCGCCGGCTCGACGATCCGCAGGAGCGACTGCTCGCCGACCTCGGCCGAGCCACGCGCCTCCACCCGCCGCTGGACCCGATGCTCCACCGCGCGCACCCGGTCGGGCTCGACCTCGACGTCGCGGCCGCGTACGCCTTCCTCCGCGAGGGAGCTCCGGTCCTCGCCGAGGCCGGCTTCGGGATCCAGCTGCCGTCGTGGTGGCGGGCCGGGGGCCCGCGCATCGCCGCCCGCTTGCGAACGAGCACCCGCGCCGCGGCCGGCGCGTCGGCGGCCGCGGCGCGTCTCGGGCTCGACGCCATCGTCGACTACAGGTGGGAGCTCGCGATCGGCGACGCGACGGTGACGGCCGACGAGATCCGCGAGCTCGCCCGCCTCAAGGTGCCTCTCGTGCGCGTCCGGGGCCAGTGGGTGGAGCTGCGTCCGGAGGAGGTCGCAGCGGCGGTCCGGCTCGTGGAGCGCGTCCCCGGGCGACCGGATGGGGCCATGACCGCCGGAGACGTGATGCGCGTCGAGCTGGGGCTGGAGACGGCCGACATCGGCCTTCCGGTCATGGGGGTGATCGCCGATGGCTGGCTCGGGACCCTCCTCGCGGCCGTCGGGCCGGACGCGGGGCCCACGTCGCGCGGGACGCCGGCGGGCTTCGTCGGCGTTCTCCGGCCCTACCAGGAGCGCGGGCTCGCGTGGCTGGAGTTCCTCGGCGACCTGGGGCTCGGTGCGTGCCTCGCCGACGACATGGGTCTCGGCAAGACCGCCCAGGTGCTCGCCCTCCTGGTGGCGGAGCGGTCGTCGCCCACGGCCGCCACGGCCGGGCCCACGCTCGTCGTCTGCCCCATGTCGGTCGTCGAGAACTGGCGCCGCGAGGCGGAACGATTCGCGCCGGGCCTCGCGGCCCACGTCCACCACGGCAGCGACCGGCTCGGCGGGGAGGACCTCGCGACCGCGACAGCCGGGGTCGACCTCGTCATCACGACGTACGGCCTCGTGGCCCGCGACGCGGATGCACTCGCCGCGATCGACTGGGGCCGCCTCGTCCTCGACGAGGCCCAGAACATCAAGAACAGCGCGGCGCGGCAGGCCCAGGCGGTCCGCCGCATCCGGGCGCCACGCCGGATCGCGCTCACCGGCACCCCCGTCGAGAACCGCCTCGCGGAGCTCTGGTCGATCATGGAGGTACTGAACCCCGGCCTTCTCGGGTCGGCCAACGCGTTCCGCCAGCGCTTCGCCGTTCCCATCGAGCGCTACGGCGACGACGACGCTGCCGGCCGACTCCGCCGGGCCACGGCTCCGTTCATCCTGCGGCGCCTCAAGTCCGACCGCGCGATCATCGCCGACCTGCCCGAGAAGCTCGAGATGACCGTCTACTGCACGCTGACGCGCGAGCAGGCCACCCTGTACCAGGCGGTCGTCGACGAGATGCTGGAGCGGATCGAGTCGAGCGACGGGATCGAGCGGCGCGGCCTCGTCCTGGCCACGATGCTGCGGCTCAAGCAGGTCTGCAACCACCCGGCCCAGATGCTCGCCGACGGCTCGGCACTCGCGGGGCGGTCCGGCAAGCTCGAGCGCATGGAGGAGATCCTCGAGGAGGTCCTGGCCGAAGGGGATCGGGCTCTCCTGTTCACCCAGTTCGCCGCGTTCGGTGCGCTCCTGCGGACGCACCTGCGCGATCGGTTCGGGCGGGAGGTCCTCTACCTTCACGGCGGGACCCGCAGGCCCGATCGCGATGCGATGGTCGCCCGGTTCCAGGGCGCCGACGGTCCGCCGATCCTCGTCCTGTCGCTCAAGGCCGGTGGAACGGGGCTCAACCTCACCGCCGCCAACCACGTGATCCACGTCGATCGGTGGTGGAACCCCGCCGTGGAAGACCAGGCCACCGACCGCGCCTACCGGATCGGCCAGCACCGGAACGTGCAGGTCCGCAAGCTCGTCTGCGCCGGCACCCTCGAGGACCGGATCGCCGAGCTGCTCGAATCGAAGCGCGCCCTCGCCGAGCGCGTCGTCGGCACGGGCGAAACGTGGCTGACCGAGCTGTCGAACGCCGATCTCCGCGACCTCGTGGCGCTCTCGGCCGACGCCGTGGCGGAGGGCTGACGATGCCGCCCGGCCGCCGCCCCAGGAGGTCCACCCGCGGGTTCGACGGGGGCTACTTCCCGCCGCCGAGCGTCCCGCGGCCGGTGACCGACGGCCTCCGGGCGAAGAGCAAGCGGGGTGCCATCGGCGAGACGTGGTGGTCGCAGCGCTTCATCGAGGTGCTCGAGGACTTCCACGAGGGACCGCGACTGGCGCGCGGCCGGGCCTATGCGCGCCGCGGCCAGGTGATCGCCATGGACGTGGAGGAGGGCGAGGTCATCGCGCGTGTGCAGGGATCGCGGGCGCGGCCGTACGACGTCAGCATCGGCGTGACGACCCTCGACGACGCCGACTGGGCGCGCGTCGAGGAGGCGATGGCGAGCCAGGCCGTGTTCCTGGCGCGGTTGCTGGCGGGCGAGATGCCGCCCGAGATCGAGGACGCGTTCGCGACGGCCGGGCTATCGCTGTTCCCGGGCACCGCCGACGACCTGGCTACCGGCTGCTCCTGCCCGGACTGGGAGAACCCCTGCAAGCACATCGCGGCCGTCTACTACCTCCTCGCCGAGGCGTTCGACCGGGACCCGTTCCTCATCTTCGCCTGGCGCGGTCGACCGCGCGAGCGCCTGCTCGGCGAGCTGCGCGCGCTCCGCGGCCACGGTACCGGCGTGCCGTCCGCCGACACCATCGACGAGATGGACGCGGCGCTCTTGGTGCAGTTCGAGGGGACGTTCGGGTCCGTCGGCCTCGAGGGGATCGATCCGACCGGCGAGATCACGGAGGCGATGGCGGGCCGCTTCTGGGAGGCCGGCGGCGATCTCGCGTCCGTCCGTGCCGAGCCGCGCGCGGTGGCGATGCCGGACGCGATCCTGCGGGATCTCGGGCCGTCGGGCCTCTCCGTCGGCGGCCGCCCCCTCGAGGAGCTCCTGGCGCCCGCGTACGGGGCGATCGCCGGGGCGGCGGTCCGGTTCGCGGCCGGTGAGCCTCCGGACGCGGCGTCGCCGGACCCGGACCCCACCCGCGCCCGACCCGACCGCTCGGAGCCCGGGCCCGTCGCCGCTACTCGAGCACCAGGTGGGTCCAGCGGAGCCCGTGCGGTGCGAACCGCGCGAAGTCACCATCCCGGGTGACCCGGGTGCGGGCGGACCGCTACTCGGACCGTGGCGACAGGATCACGACCGCAGTCTCGCGGGAGCGCCGCGCGGCGAAGGCGTCGAGGTCCTTGTCGAGGATGGCCCACCTCGCCCACAGGCGCGGACGCTCCTCCTCGTTCGCGGCGCGCCCGTGGACGGCGCGCGATCCGTCGGGCAGATCGACCGTGACGTCGGGTCGAGCCTGCAGGTTGAGCCACCAGGCGGGCTCGGGGTCCGCCCAACCGTTCATCGCCATCGTGACCAGGTCGGGACCGTCCTCGAAGTAGCCGAGGATGGCCTTCCGCTCCTCGCCCGTGCGACGCCCGATCGTCCGGAGGCACATCATGCCCCAGCGGTCGGCCGTCGCGGTCCGGAGGCCGAGCCGGCCGCCGGTGACCGAGTAGGCGGTACGCTGGCCGGCCCAGAACGAACGGATGAACCAGCGCGGCGGCAGGAACGGGGACTTCGTCGACGGTTCGGACATGGTGCTCTCCCTGTCGGTGTGATGGTGGCCGTGGCGGACGCCGGAGAACGGGGCCGGCTCTCGGCCCGTCATCGGTCGGCTTCCGGGTACTGGAAGGCATCGTCGAGCGGCACGCCGAAGACCCGGCCGATCCGAAAGGCCATCTCCAGGGTGGGCGAGTACTTGCCCTGCTCGATCGCGATGATCGTCTGGCGGGTCACGCCGACTCGATCGGCCAGGTCTGCCTGGGTCATCTCGCCGTTGGTGAACCGCAGGGTCCGGATCGAGTTGGTGACGCGTGTCGGCTTCACCATTGCTGGAACGGCCCGTGGTAGGCGGCGATCTTGGTGGCGGAGCTGAGGAGGGCTCCCGTGATGCCCCCGAGGAAGATCGCGTTGGCGATCCAGAAGTGGTCGGCGCTGGTCATCGCGAGGACGAGCGCGACGCATGAGCCGGCGACGATCAGCCAGTTGCCGACCCGCTCACCGAAGTGGTCGATCTCGGCGTCGCGCTGGTCCTTCCTGTCCGCCTCGCCCGGGTTCGAGGCCGCGGCCACGACGTTGCCCAGGATGTTCGCGACGACGAAGCCGACGATCGTGAAGATCATCGGCTGGACCCAGGAGACCTCGGCGATCGGCTGGGTGAGCACCTGCGGCACGACCAGTACCGCGTAGATGAGCAGGGTCGGCACCGAGACGATGACGACGACCCAGTTGCTCTTCTCCAGGAATGACACCGGCGTCCCCCATGTCAAGGATCTTCGACATGGGGAATGTACAAGATAGCCAACATGGTGTCAACTATCTTTTACCTCAGCGTGACGCACCGGCCAGGGACCCGTCCGGGGCCAGCGAGCTGGCGACGTCCGAACAAGCAAGGGCCGATCACGGGGGACGCCTGGCAGCCGCGGCGACGATCGTCGCTGCGCGGGGAGAGTGGCCTGCGGCGCCCTCCTGTCGAACGAGGCTTCCGCCGCAGCCCCGACGACCGCCCGCGAGGCTACTCCCCGCCGAGCTCCAGCGTGGCGATCGTCGACCGCAGGAGATCGGCCGAGCGGCGCAGCCCCGACGCCTCCTCGGCGGAGAGCCCCAGCCGCAGCGTTCGCTCCACGCCGCCGCGGCCGAGCACGGTAGGCACCGACAGGTAGACGTCGTCGATGCCGTAGTAGTCGCAGATGAGCGAGCTGACCGAGAGGACGGTGGACTGGTCGCGCAGGATCGCCTCGACGATCCGCAGCAGCCCGGCTGCGACGGCGTAGTACGTGGCGCCCTTGCGTTCGATGATCTGATAGGCGGCGTCGCGCGTCGCCTCGAAGATCTCCTGCAGCTGCGCCTGGTCGTGGCCCACCCCATTGGCGGTCGCGAAGTCGGCCAGGGGCATCCCGGCGATGTTCGCGGACGACCAG
>CAIYQJ010000033.1 GCA_903928275.1 uncultured Chloroflexota bacterium | reverse complement strand
CGATCTCGTTGCGGTTCATGTACGCGCCCGGGTCGCCCTCGTCCGCGTTGCAGATGAGGTACTTGTCCGGGTCGATCGCCTTCTGCAGGAACTCCCACTTGTTGCCGGTGAGGTACCCGGCGCCGCCACGGCCGCGCAGCTTCGACGCCTGGATCTGCTGGATCACGCCGACGGGGTTCTGGTCGATCAGGACCTTGTACAGGGCCTGGTATCCGCCGATCGCGATGTACTCCTCGATGTCGTCGGGGTTGATCAGCCCGCAGTTGCGGAGGACGGTCTTGACCTGCCCGCTGAAGAACGGGAGCTCATTCCAGTTCGGCACGTCCGGGTAGCCGGACCCGTACTTGACATGGCCGGTGAGGTGATCCCACTCCTCGATCTTGCACAGGACGATCTCGGGCGGCGGCAGCTGTCCGCGCCCGAGGCCGTCGAGGATCTGGTCGACGTGGTTCGGCTGGACCTGGCGGAGCATGAGCAACGGATGGCCGGGCAGCCACACGTTGACGAGCGGCTCCTCGGCGCAATAGCCGAAGCAACCGACCGGCGCCAGGTGCACGGCGAGGCCGCGGGCGTCGATCTCGGAGGCGAAGGCGTGGTACACGGATTCGGCGCCGTTCCCGGAGCCGCATGTGCCCATGCCCACGGCGATGCGGGGCTTGCTCGGGAGAAGCTTCGCGAGGCCGGCCTCGCGAACGGCGGCGAAGGCAGCGATGTCCTGGATCCTCATCGCGCGCCGTCCTTGCGCAGCATCTCGACTTCGCGGATGAGCGCCTGTTCCTTGACGTGCCCCCGGATCGCGTGGTCCACCTCGACCACCGGCGCGAGCGCGCACTGGCCGAAGCAGGCGACGGTGCGGATCGTGAAGCGCTGGTCGGGAGTCGTCAGCGTCAGCTTGTCGGCTCGCTCGCCGGTGTCCTGGAGGCCGAGCTGGAGCTTCACGCGCTCGAGCAGCGCTCGTGATCCGCGGGTGTGACATGCGGTGCCGCGGCAGATGGCCACGGTGTGCGTGCCCTGCGGGTCGAGGTTGAAGAGCGCATAGAACGTCGCCACGCTGTAGACGCGCGACTGGGGGATGCCGGTTCGCGCGGCCACGTGCTCGAGCATCTCCATCGGGAGGTACGTGTGGCGGTTCAGCTCCTGCAGCTTCTCGAGGATGCCGAGCAGCGCGCCGGGTCGCCCGGCCTGGTCGCCGATGATCCGGTCGATCAGATCGCGGTCCTGGTCGTGGGTCTGCGCCGTCAGCAGGCCGGTCGTCATCAAACCCTCCAAACGGAGGCCGTGCCCCAGAGGCCGGTCCTGTGACCCGACCTGCGGAGAGCACGGCGATCGACGGCAGCATATGGTCCGGATCGGACGAGAGGTAGGGCCATTCGGGAGCGCCGGGAGGCCACACGGCACGCGGTACGGGGGCCGGCGGGCCTCGGACGCGGCGCCCTGCTCCAGCTGGTCGCTCACGTCCCCGAGGAGCAGGGACGACGTCGCGCCCGCCCGCTACCCGATGACGGGAGACATGCGGACGATCCCGTCCCCCGATCCGCGCCAGGAGGAGGAGGGGAGTCCGCTGCCCCCGCGTTGGCGGACCCGTTCGGCAAGGCCCTCCGCCGTCGGTCGGCGGAGCGGCTGGTGGATCCCACCGTGCCCGGCAGGGCGGGGGAGGGTCGCGGAAGTGTTCCATCTGCTCCGTCGCCGCCGCGCTGCGGCTGCCCGGGTGCCGCGGCATCGGGGGGCTCCACCGGTCGCGCGGGACGGACGACCGCGAGCGCACCGAGAGCGAGGGCGCGGAATACGCTGGAGACCAAGGCGCTGGTCATGCAGCCAGCCAGTTGGGAAGCGGACCGGGAGGTCCACGGCGATCGCCGCCGGGATGGTCCTGTCGGAAGACTGCGGGCGGAGGCCGTCCCTGCGCGACCGACGATGGCATCCCGGTCCCCGGTCCCCGGTCCCCGGTCCCCGGTCCCCGGTCCCCGGTCCTCGTCGACCGGCCCGACTTGCCCTGTGACCGGGTCCCGGTCGGCGGGACCACCCGTGTGGCGACGGTTCGCCGGGTGGAGCGGGCCGATTCCGGGAGGTCCTGAGCATCATCGCAGCGGGCCCCATGGCCGGCCTCGTGTCCGTGAGCGGCATGGCCGACACTCGGATCGGGGACCGCACGATGGTCCCCGCGGGTCCTGCGCAGACCTCCGTCTTCGGCGCCTCGAAGGACGGGTTCGAATCGGCGAACGGGCGGCGAATCGGCAAGGGGATCCGCCACCTTCGGGCGAAGCCTGACGACATCGTCGCGACGACCGAGTCCTCAACGAACAGTCGGGGAGCGGACGCTTCGCCAGCCGAGTTACTCCCGCCCGGGAGGCCACGGGATACGTGTGTGCGGGCCCGAGTCTGCCAAGCGAGCCCGCGGCACGGGTGAGCGCCCATCCAGCCGGCCACGAGCCGCACGGATCCGGATCGGCGCCCCGGAGCCGGCTCAGCCGGCCGAGGAGCCTGCGACCTCCACGGGGACCGGAAGGCTCGGCCACCGCCCGTCGGTGGTGATCACGCATTCCGCGCCGAGCGCCAGTGCGGTCGCGATCACGAGCGCGTCCGGCAGCCGCACGGCCTTGCCATGCCGAGCTCTCAGGTCTGCCGCCCTCCGTGCTGCGACCCGGGTCGCCGGCTCGATCACCGCGGGAAGGGCGTCGAGGATGGCGTCGACGGTCTCGACGGCGTCGGTGCCGCGGCGATGCAGCGCCACGAGAACCTCGGCATACGCGGAGGCGGGCAGGACGAGGTCGTCGCCCCGGTCCATCGCGGCAGCCACCGCCCTGATCGCCACCTCGCGGTGCACATCGCGCCCGTCGAGGATCGCGATGACGACCCCGGCGTCGAGGACCGTCAGCGCCATTCGCGCCGCAGCTCCTCGAGCTCGCCGGCCGGGTACACGTCCGTCAGCGCGCCGGCGAACCGCGTGAGCGGATCATCCTCTCGCACCAGGACGATCTCGCCGGGCCCACGGACGTCGGCCCGCAGTCGATCACCGGCCTTGAGTCCCGCCCCGGCGAGCGCGTCGATCGGATCGTCACCTGGTGCTTGGCGCTCACGCGGGTGTACCCACGACGGCGAGTCTGCTTCACTCGGAGGTCCATGAGTAAGGGTTACTCGGCCTCACGTCGCCGGCAAGGGTCCAGGAAGAGGGTGTCGGCGGCGGGTCGTGATCAACAGCGTGACACTGGTCGTGCAGGTGATGTAGACGGCGTGAGCGGATCGAGGCGACGGTGCGTCCAGACGGTCAGAGGACCTGGAGGAGGAACTGGATCGGGGGGACGACCCCAGGCACGAATGGAGGGTTACTTGCCACACGCACCCGGCCAGCAGCGAACGAGCCCGAGAGCCCCGTGGAGGGCTCCCGGAGCGGCCCCGAGGAGCCCGCGGCCCGGTAGTCGGCGACGCGGCGGATCCTCTTCGCTCAGCCGCCGCGCCCGGTCGCCGCGACGACCGCGCGGGTGAGCTCGTACGTCAGCGCGGCATCGGCGTAGGACGAGAGGACGCGCGCCGGATCGCCGGCGTCCACCGCGTCGAGGAACGCCTCCGCCTGCACCTCGTACGGGTCGCGGCCCGGCGGCACCGTCCGCACGGCGCGGCCGTCGTCGAAGGTGACGGACCAGGCGGTCTGGGTATCGGGCAGCTTGGAGATCGTGATCAGCCGCTCCGAACACGCGAACTCGATCCCGATCGTCGCTGAGGCCAGCCGCCGCGAGTTGACGAAGCTGCCGACGGCGCCGTCCTCGAACCGCAGCAGGGCGGCGGTCGCGTCCACGAGGTCGATGCCGGCCGGGACGAACGGCCGTTGCCGGGTCGAGATCGCGGCGACCACCGTGGCTTCTCCCACGAGGTGACGCGCGAGGTCGTACAGGTGCGTGGCCTGCTCGACGACCTGCCCTCCGCCGGTCGTCTCGGCCCGCCACCAGGACGGCGCGGGCGTGTCGCACAGCCAGCGAGCGGCCACGAGGTGGGCCGGATCGGCGGCGAGCGACGCGCGGACCTCGGCGAGCGCCTCGTGGCCGCGCAGGTGGTAGCCCACCGCGGCGACGAGGCCCCGCCGGGCGATCGCCGCGACGAGCCGGGCCGGTCCGGTGTCGTCGGTGGCCGCGAGCGGCTTCTCGGTCAGGAACGGGATCCCCCGCTCCACGAGACGGTCGAGCACGG
>CAIYQJ010000032.1 GCA_903928275.1 uncultured Chloroflexota bacterium | reverse complement strand
GCCGCCTCGAGCCCCTGCGCATCGAACGACACCTCGCCGTTGGCCTCGATCGCCTCGCGAGCGGACGCGAGGCCCGCCAGCGTCGTCGCGCGGTCCCAGCGCTTGGGAACCAGCAGCGCCGTGTCGAGATCGGGATCGCCGACGAAGAGGAAGCCCACCTGGTCGCCGATCGCGCCGAGGATCGGCAGGCGCTCCTGGACCAGCGGCACCAGTGTCCGCACCTCGTCGAGGGTGGCCGTGCGCTCGATCCGGCCGGCGATCCGGTCCGCCTCGAGGAACGGGAGGAGGAGCTCGGCAAGCTCGTTGGGCGGCAGCAGGCGGATCCACTGGCCGTTGAGCCATTCGAGCCGCTCGCGGTCGAAGACGGCACCTGCGCGGTTCACCTTCGCGAGATCGAACCGGGCGATGATCTCGTCGATCGGGAGGACCTCCTCCTCGGTCCCGGTGGACCAGCCGAGGAGTGAGAGGTAGTTGACGAGCCCCTCGCGGATGAACCCCTGCGCCACGTAGTCGTCGACGGCGGTCTGGCTCTTGCGCTTGCTCATCTTGGAGCGGTCCGCGTTGAGGATGAGCGGGAGGTGGGCGAAGGCAGGGAGCGGCTGGTCGAGCGCTCGGAAGAGGAGGATGTGCTTGGGCGTGTTCGAGAGGTGATCCTCGCCGCGGATGACGTGGCTGATCCTCATCTCGGCGTCGTCGACCACCACGGTGAAGTGGTAGAGCGGCGTCCCGTCCGCGCGGACGATGACGAAGTCGCCGCCGAGGGCCGCTGCGTCGATCTCCACTCGCCCCCGGACGATGTCGTCGAAGGCCACGACACCGGGCGGGACGCGGAACCGGATCGCCGCGCGGCGACCCTCCGCCACGCGCGCGGCCCGCTGCGCGGGGGTCAGGCGGCCGCAGGTCCCCGCGTAGCCGGGCGGCTCGTGGGCCGCCTCCTGGCGCCGGCGCTCGGCGTCGAGCTCGTCGGGAGTGCAGTAGCACGGGTACGCCCGGCCCGCGGCGAGGAGGCGCTCCGCCGCGGCGGCGTACAGCGGGAGGCGCGCCATCTGGCGGTACGGCCCGAACGGGCCGCGGTCCTCGAGCCCCGCGACCCCCGGGCCCTCGTCCCAGGAGAGGCCGAGCCAGTGCAGGCCGTCGAGGATGTCCTTCTCGAAGGCGGCCGAGGACCGCGCGACGTCCGTGTCCTCGAGGCGGAGGATGAACGTGCCACCAGTGTGGCGGGCGAACAGGAAGTTGAACAGGGCCGTGCGCGCGGTCCCGATGTGGAGGGGGCCGGTGGGGCTCGGGGCGATGCGGACGCGGACGTCGGTCATGTGCCCGATCGTACAGGACGGCGACGTCGCGGCCGGCCGGCAGGCGGAGGCGGGCGGCGTCCCACGGCCGCCAGGCGGCCAGCGGGCGGCGGCCCACGCAGGGGATCAGGTGCGGGCGAGGCGCTCCGGCATGCGATGGAAGAGCGCGGGGTCCACGTCGCCGGGCACGACCCGGACGAGGCCCGCCGGCCGGAGCCCGAGCGTCGCGCGCCCGAGCGGGCCGTCGAGCGTGAGCGAATCGAGGGCCTCCGATCGCGCGAGGATCGTGACGCGGGCGCCTGGGGTGAGTCCGCGCGCCTCGAGGTATGACAGCAGCCCAGCGGACTCCACCGCCTCCTCGGTGACCCGGAGGATCGTGACGCGGTCACCGGCCTCGGTCGCCGCGAGCGGGATGCCGCGCGGACGACGGCCGGCGGCATCGGCGTCGATCGGCTCGCCGTGCGGGCACGTCTCCGGGTGGCCGAGGAGGTCGTCGAGGCGCTCTTCGACACGCGGGGAGAGCACGCCCTGCAACCGGCCGGCCTCCTCGTGCGACTCGGCCCAGCCCAGCCCGACGACGCTCGTGAGGAGCCATTCGAGGAGGGCGTGACGGCGGAACACGCCGTCGGCCGCGGCACGTCCGGCGTCGGTGAGGGCGAGGCGCCGACCGGCGAGCAGCTCCACGAGGCCGTCCGCCACGAGACGCCGGAACATCTCGCCCGCAGCCTGCGTGGTCACGCCGAGGTGGCGCGCGACCTGCGCCGTGGTGACGACGGCGCCGTCGATCGCCATCAGACGGAGAGCCAGGAGATACTCCTGCGCGGCGGCCGAGATGTCGGACGATGCGCGGCGGCGAGGAGTCCGGGTCATCACGCCGGTGGACGCGGCCGGTCGGAGCGCAGCAGCCGGCGCAGGCGGGCCGCGATCGTCGCCGCCGGCGACGGGATCGT
>CAIYQJ010000031.1 GCA_903928275.1 uncultured Chloroflexota bacterium | reverse complement strand
GGCTCCTCGCCACGTGGGCGGGACTTCGCTCGGAGTCGGACATGTACGTGCCACGATCGTGGCTCGTGGACCTCACGCCGGGCCTGCGGCGATCGGCGATGGAGATCGCCGCCGGGCGGCTGTCGGTCCGCTCGGTCCTGGAGGTCGCGCGGTCCGCTCGGGGCGTCCCGCGCGCGGTGCGTGAGTTCCGCGCCGCCGGTGACTCCCTGTACAGTCTCGCGCCGATCGAGAGGCGCGTCCGCGCCGAGCTCGAGCCGGACCGCGTCCGCGCGACGCACGCCGCCGTCCGGCTGTCACTCGTCGCCCTCGAGAGCGGCGCACTTCGCTGGGTCGGCGCGGACGGGTCGATCTACGAGGCGGACGCGATCAGGCCGGCGACCGGCGGGCCGGTGGACATCGTGGATGCGCTGCTCGCCTCCGCCGCCTTCGCGCCCGCGTTCCCACCTCGTCGCCTCGCCGGCGAGACGTACGTGGACGGAGGATTCCGGACCATCATCCCGGTCCGTGCGGCCCGCGCTCTGGGCGCGGGGCCGATCGTCGCGATCGCGTGCGCTCGCCCGGGGTCGGGCCGGGCACGATCGATGGCCGGGGCGGACGTCCTGCGGGTCGCGATGCGAGCGACCAGCCTGACGCTGGCGGAGGTGGTCTCGCGTGACGTCGAGGACCTGGCGCGCGGCCCGGGGCTCCTCGTGGACCCCACCGTGGAGGTCCACGGCTTCCTCGAGGTCGACCCGGGGCGGATCGCGATCGACGTCGACCTCGGGCGCATGGTCGCGGCCGAGCGGGTGGCCGCGATCGGCGGGCTCGACCGACTGCTCGCGGCGCGCGACCCGGGCGACCCCGCGGTAGTCGACGCAGACGGGCTCGCCGCAAGTGCCGTGCTGACCGAGGCCATCACCCGGCTGCGGCTCGACGCGTGGGATGCGGAGGAGCGGCTCGCCGAGGGCAGGCCGAAGGCCGCTGCGGACACCGCGCTCCGCGGCGTCCGCGCCCGGAAGTGGCTCATCCGCCTCGCGGTCGCGGCGCGGGCCGCATGCCCGGGGCCCATGCCGCCCCACGCCGACGCCTGGTCCGGATCGTTCGAGGCCCATCTCCCGCGGCTCGTCGTGCGCGGTCCGTGGTCGTCCCTCTCCGCCTCGAACGGCGGCCCGGTCCCCGGCGCGGAGCTCGCCACGTTCGTGCCCGACCCGTTCGTGCTCGTGGTCCGCGGCTCCGGCGAACGATGGCTCGTCGCGGATGGACGCCGGCGACCGTTGCGCACGCCGGACGCGGCGGGGTCGGATGCGCATCTGACCGTCGAGACCGACCCGGTGGTCGCTGCGCTCGTCCCCGACGCGTAGCCCCGCTGGCGGCGGCGAGCACGGGCGGCCGTGGCGGGCTACACTCTGCCGCGCTGCAGCGCCTCCGGCGCGCGCACTGGGCAGGTTGGGCAGGTGGTGAGCCCAGCTGACTGTAAATCAGCCGCCAACGGCTGTAGAGGTTCGATTCCTCTCCTGCCCACCACCCCGTTTCGAGCACGAAATAGCCCCCTTGCGCCCCCCTGGGCTCTGCGTGCGTCCCGAGTGGTCGCACACGGTGGTAGCACAGGGTGGACGGATCCGGACGCCCCGGAGTCGCGAAGGACTCGCTAGTCGTCCAGGAGGCCGGGAAGCGTGGAGTCACCTGCGACGATGCCCTCGACGCCGGGGGTGTGCTGTCAGTCGTGCTCACGTTCGGCGTCCTCTACGCCGATCTGAGCGTGAAATCGCGTCCCGGCGGCCGATACCCACTCAGCCGGAGGCGTCCGGCTGGTCAGACCTACCTCGTCGGACCCATCCCAACCACATGCCGTCCGCGGCGACAACACCTTCCGACGCGAGCCCCCACCCAATCCGGACCGGTGCCGGCTCCGATATACGGGTGGACGCCGGTCCGGAGCACCAAAGCCCCGGGGCGTTTGACTCACCCGATCACCGGAAGGACACCATGAAGCGAACGCTCCTGCTCTCCGTCGCCGCCGTGGCTCTTGTCGTGGCCGCATGCTCGTCCGCGGCGACGACGGCCCCGACGACCGCCCCGACCGCAGCTCCCACTGCCGCAGCGGCCGGCGACATCGTCGGGGTCGCCACTTCTGCCGGCAGCTTCACGACGCTGCTCAAGGCCGCCACAGCGGCCGGGCTCGTCGACACGCTCAAGGGTGCCGGTCCGTTCACCCTCTTTGCGCCGACGGACGCGGCCTTCGCCGCCCTGCCTGCGGGCACGCTCGACGCGCTCCTCAAGGACCCCGCCAAGCTCAAGGACATCCTCCTCTACCACGTCGTCTCGGGGAAGGTCACGGCCGACCAGGTCGTGAAGCTGACGTCGGCGACCACGGTCGAAGGCAAGCCGATCACGATCACCGTCAAGGACGGCACGGTCTACCTGAACAACACCGTGAAGGTCGTCACGACGGACATCCCGGCCTCCAACGGCGTCATCCACGTCATCGATGCGGTCCTCCTCCCGCCGTCGATGTGACCCTCATCGGCCTCGTCTGGGCCGACCAAGCGAACAAGTCCGGGCCCCGAGCGGCCCGGACTTGTTCGTTCCCGGAGGCGACCGGGTCGACGTGGAGTCGCCGGCCATGCGATGACGGAAGCCGCCGTCATGCGGCAGATGCCGGCCGGCTTCTCGTCGGCCACAACCACCTGGCCACGACCGACGCGACCGACGGGCTCACCAGCAGGGCGAGCCATGCCGCTGCCACGAGGAGGAGATGTCCTCCTCCCGGCGCTCGACCTCCCGGAGCGACCGGCCGGACCTGACCGTGCCCCGGAGCCTGGGACCGCGACGGCCGCGACCCTGACCCCCGAGCGCTGCTCCCACGTCACCATCCGGCGGCAGTCTCACGTCGCATCGATGTTCCCCGCGTACTCCGACGCGGCTGCCGATGCGCAGGAGTTCGGAGACGCCCCGCGACGCGGTGCTCGAAGCGGCCAGCCCCATGTCCATCGCGCACGGCGACCGCCGCGCCCTGGCCGGCGCGTTCCATGCCGACGCGGAGCCCGGCAGCGGCCTCGGCGGCAAGGGCTACGCCGCGAAGTACGCCGGGATGCGCCACGCGACCGCCGTGGGTGAAGCGCCGCGCACTCGACCGTCAAGCACCACCGGGCGAACCCGCGGTCCAAGGTCGGCGCGGAGACGACAGCGCAACTGGTGTGGATCCTGGGCCGCGGCTACCCGAACCGGAGGGCGGGGCCGACGAACAACGACTGACGGAGTCATGGCCACCCCGCGCTCGCGCCAAGGCTGACGAGAAGCTCGTCGAGTTGCTCGAGCGCCTCGGGCATCCCGGACGCGGACCCCGATGCGATCTCGCCGTCGAGGGCTTCCTTTGACGGGTAGAGATCGCGCACGACCACCAGCGTCTTGCCGCCCGCCTCCTCGAAGCTCACCGTCGTGACCTGTCCGCCACCACCCGCTTCGTCGTTGGTCCAGACCAGTCGCGAGTGCGGCGTCACCTCGAGATACCGGCCGTGGAACTCGATGGTCGAGCCTTCGCAGCTGAAATACAGTCGGTACCCGCCCCCGACGCGGACGTCCAGATCGCAGGCGACCAGCGAGATGGGAAAGGACTTCGGCGCCCACCACCGCTGGAACAGCTCGGGGTTGGTCCACGCCTCGAACACGATCCGCGCCGGGCCGTCGATCGTGCGGGTGACCACCAGTTCACGGTCGGAGCTCCGCTCCGTCTTCGAGCTGTTCCCGGCGAATGTGGGCTTGCCCCCGCTCGTCGCGTCCACTCGTCTACTCCTTCGCCCCCAGGTCCAGGACGATCTCGTCCAGCTCATCGAATCGTGCGTCCCAGAGCTGGCGGTACCACTCGAGCCATGCCAGCGCCTCGTCGAGGTGGCGCGGCCCGAGCCGGCACGTCCGCGCTCGGCCTATCTTCTCGGTCGTGACGAGCTCAGCCTGCTCCAGGACGCGGACGTGCTTCCTCATGCCCGTGAGGGTCATGTGGAACGTCTGGGCCAGATCCGTGATCGAAGCGTCGGCGCGTCCGAGCTGCGCCAGAACGCCGCGTCGAGTGGCGTCCGAGAGCGCCGCGAAGGAGGCGTCGAGCGGGGTTGACGAATACTGAACCATGTAGTTCAGTATGCGGCATCAGATCGGCGATGCAAGAGGGTGTCACCGTTGGCGTGTGCGGTTCGTCCGACACTCGAGGAGGTCTCTGGGCCATGACTCCGCCTGACGACGAAGGCCTCCCGGCCGCCATGACCGGCAGGGCAAGCCCCGCGAAGGCCGCGGTCGGCGACAAGCCGGTCTTCGCCTACATCGCCAGCCTGCCGCAGCCGCAACGCTCCATCGCCGAACGCGTCGATGCCCTGGCCGCCGTGACGCTGCCGGCGCTGCAGCGCAGCGTGAAGTGGGGCATGGCGTGGTATGGCGTCGGCGATGGCTGGTGCTTCTCCTGCGGAGGCTTCGCCGGCCACGTCAAGCCCACGTTCGGGCGCGGCACGGCGCTCACGCCCGTACCGCCCGTTGCGCCGATCAGGATGGGCAAGGATTCGCGCGGCGTGGAGTTCGCATCGCCGGACGAGCTCGATGAGCGCCAACTGGCATCGTGGATGCGACAGGCCGCGGCGCTCCCCGGTTTCGGCAAGCGCTGAGCGGTAGGCCGCAGGTGCGTCCTCGTCGGGCAGGCCGGACCGGACTCCACCCGCCGGCCGAGTCGTGCACCCGTCGTCAGTTTCAGGGCCGCGGGTCGAGCATCTCCGCGAGGGCGGCCGGTGCCGACAGGAACGGCGAGTGGCCGGCATCGAGCTCCAGGGGCTCCACGCCCAGGACCTCCCGGGCGATGCGGCGGGACCAGG
>CAIYQJ010000030.1 GCA_903928275.1 uncultured Chloroflexota bacterium | reverse complement strand
CTCTCGCCGCGACCCGGACCCGCCCGCGCGTCATGCCCGACTCACCGGCGGCGGTCCGTCTGCGCCGTGCGCTCGCCCCGCAGCGCCCGTGCGCTCGACTCGACGAGGAGCGCCCGCCGCCGCGCGACGGCCGGTGCGGTCGGCTGGCCTGCCCGCTCGGCCGCGAGCTGGCCGCAGGCCGCACCCACCTCCTGGCCCCGGTTGCGGCGCACCGTCGTGCCGACCCCGGACAGGCGCAGGGTCATCGCGAACGCCTCGATCCGGTCCATGGGCGAGGCGCGCCACGGCGTGTGCGCGACATCGTTCATCGGGATGAGGTTGACGTGGGCCCCGCGGCCACGCAGCAGCGCGACGAGCGCCGCGGCGTCGTCGGGCGCATCGTTGATGCGGTCGATCATCACGTACTCGTAGCTCACGCGGCGGCCCGTCGCCGCCTGGTAGTCGGACGCCGCGTCCACGACGGCCGCGACCGGCCAGCGGCGGTTCAGTGGGACGAGCACGTCCCTCAGCGGGTCGCGTGCGGCGTGGAGCGAGACCGCGAGGGTGTACTGCGGCGCGAGGTCGGTCAGCCGCCGGATGCCCGGGACCACGCCCGACGTCGACAACGTGATGTGCCGGGCCCCGAGGCCGAAGCGCCGGGGGTCGGTGATCGCCTCGGCCGCGGCGAGGACCCGGTCGAGGTTGAGGAACGGCTCGCCCATCCCCATGAAGACGATGTTCGTGAGCCGTCGGCCGTGCGGCGCCAGCCGGCGCGCGGCGGATCGGACCTGGTCCACGATCTCGGCGCTCTCGAGGTCCCGCTCCAGGCCGAGCTCCCCCGTGGCGCAGAACGGGCAGCCGACCGCACACCCGGCCTGGCTCGAGATGCACACGGTGTCCCGCGCCCGGCGGTCGGAGCGTGCCGGATAGGACATGAGCACCGACTCGACGAGGACGCCGTCCGACAGGAGGTGGATCGCGCGCTCGGTCCGTCCCTCGTCCGCGACCTGGATGTCGGTCTCGATGATCGTGTCGAAGCGGAACGCGCGGTCGATCCCTTCGCGCATGGATGTCGGGAGCGTGCGCGCGTCGGCGAGCGCGACCGCTCGACCGCCCCAGAGGGCGTCGCTGAGCTGGTCGGCCCGGTACCCGGCATGGCCGGCCTCGGCGATCCACGCCCGGAGCGCCTCCGGGTCGACGGCCGAGAGGCCGGGCCGCGGGTCGATCCCGGCGATGCCCGCGGCGACGCGCGGACCGTCCGCCGCCGTCCCGGCCGCGTCCTCGTTCCTCGGACGCTCGGGGCGTGTCATGGTGCCATCGATTCTCGCACGTGTGGGGCCACGTGCGGGGCGACGCGCGTCCCGACGAGCACAGGATGTCCGCGCCGGGCGTCGGGACCGCTCATGGGGCGCCCGCCGGGCAGCTGCACGACATCGAGGACGAGGAGCCCGTCGGCCGTCGCCAGGGCGATGCCCGCGCCGTGCGCCACGACCTCGCCGGGCGGCCCGGCGTCGGGGCCGGCGGGCACGATCGTGGCGGAGTGGACGATGACGCGACCGCTCGATGTCTCGAGGAACGACCCCGGCCACGGCCGGAGCGCGCGCACCCGGCGCTCGAGCGCGACGGCGGGCTCTCCCGGATCGAGCTGTCCATCGGCGCGCCGGTACGGCCGCGTCACCGTGACGCCGTCGGCCGGCTGCGGCCGTTCGGGGAGCTCCCCGCGCAGCCACGGCCCCAGCGCCGCGGCGACGAGATCCGCGGCGTCGGCCGCGAGCGCCGACTCGAGGCCCGGTGCGTCCTCCGACCCGGCGAGCGCGAGGCGGGCGACCGCGACGATGGGCCCGGTGTCCATCCCGGGATCCATCCGGAACAGCGTCACGCCCGTCTCACGGTCGCCGGCAGCGATCGCGGCCGGGATCGGCGTGGCACCGCGGTGCCGCGGGAGGAGCGACGGGTGCAGGTTGAGGAAGCCGTGGGGAGGGATCGCGAGGAGGGAGGCCGGCACGATGCGCCCGTAGTCCGCGAGGACGACGGCATGCGGCATCCACGCGCGGATGGCGTCGGCCGCTTCTGCGCCGCGCAGCGAGGCGGGCTGCAGGAGCGGCAGCCCGGCGGTCCGGGCGCACGCCGCGACGGGCGTCGGCGCGGGGATCCCCCGCCGACCGGCGGGCCGGTCCGGCGTGCTGACGACGGCGACGACGGAGACGTCCGCGAGAGCGGCGAGACGCTCGAGGACGGGGACGGCGAACCCGCCCGAGCCGAAGAAGACGATCCGCGGACGGCCGGCAGAACCATGCGCGGACGCGGGCTCAGCGCCGGGCGCCGACGCGTCGGGCCCAGCCACGCCGTCAGCCGCGACGGCCGACCGCCTCGCGGGTCTCCGCGTCGACGCCGGCCTCCTCGAGCGCGCCAAGCGGGATGAGCTCGGTCTCGAGGTCCGTGAGGTAGTCGATGAACAGCTTGCCGTCGAGGTGGTCGAGCTCGTGCTGGAACGCCCGCGCGAGCAGGCCCGATCCCGCGTACGTCTGCTTCTTGCCATGCCGATCCTGTGCGACGAGCCGGACCTTCTCGTTGCGAGTGACGTAGGCGAAGAAGCCGGGGACCGAGAGGCATCCCTCCAGGTCGCGATCGTCGCCGGACGCGCGGACGATCCGGGGGTTGACGAGCTCGAAGAGCCGGCCGCTGACCTCGACCACCGCCACGTCGAGCGCCACCCCAAGCTGGGGAGCGGCGAGGCCCACGCCGGGCGCATCGCGCATCGTCTGCGTGAGGTCGTCGATGAGCCCGTGAAGGTACTTGCCGAACGAATCGACGGGCTGTCCGCGCATGCGCAGCCGCGGGTCACCGAGGGTGAGGATCGGGAGGACGCTCATCCGCCGGAGTATAGAGGACCTCCCGCCGGCGACCGGTCAGAGGAGCGATTCGGGGTCGACGTCGACCGACCACGGCGCCGCGACCGACCCGTCGAGGAGCGTCACGGGGTCGGTGCCGCGGAGGACGACGTGCCAGCGCCAGCGGCCCGCGCGCCGGGCGACGTAGGCCGGTGCCGGGCCCAGGACGGCGACCCGGACGCCACGATCCGCGGCTCGGGCACGCAGGGAGACGGCCATCCGGCCCGCCTCGGCCCGCGCGGCATCGCGCTCCGGCAGGGCCACCGTGAGCTTCACGAGCCGTCCGAAGGGCGGGGATCCGATCCGCCGCCTGAGCTCCAGCTCCGCGGCGTAGAACCCAGCCGCCTCGCCACTCTCGACCGCCCGCATCACGGCGTTCCCCGGCACGTACGTCTGGATGATCGCGCGGCCGGCCCTCTCGCCGCGGCCCGCGCGCCCCACGGCCTGCACGAGGAGCTGGTACGTGCGCTCGGCGGCCTTCTCATCGGGGAGGAGGAGTGCCACGTCGGCGGAGACGACGCCCACGAGGGTCACCTCCGGGATGTCGAGGGCCTTGGTGACGAGGCTCGTCCCGACGAGGACGTCGAGGCGGCCGTCGGCGAACGCGTCGATCACCCGGACCGCCTCACCTCGCCGTTCGACCACGTCCCGGTCGAGCCGCCCCACCCGGAGGTCCGGGAACCGGTCGCGGACCTCGCGCTCGATGCGTTCGGTCCCGCCCCCGAGGTAGCGGATCCTGGCCGAGCCGCAGTCGCGGCAGCGGTGCGGGACGGGGGCGGACGCACCGCAGTGATGGCACCGAAGGACGGCGGCAGCCTCGTGGTAGACGAGCGGGCGATCGCAGTCCGGGCAGGTCTCCACCCGTCCGCAGTCGCGGCAGAGGACGACCGACGCGGCCCCGCGCCGGTTCATCACGAGGATCGCCCGCTCGCCGGCTGCGACGTCGAGCGCGACGATCGCCTCCACGAGTCGGCTCGACAGGAGGCCGCGGTTCCCGCCGGCAAGCTCGGCGCGGAGGTCGACGATCTCGACGGGTGGCGCCGCGCCGAGGAGCCGGGCCGGGAGCGTCACCCGGCCGAACGTCCCATCCACGACGCGCCCGAACGTCTCCACGGCCGGCGTCGCGCTGCCGAGGACGACGGCCGCGCCCGCAAGAGCGCCGAGCCGGACCGCCACGTCGCGGGCCTGGAGCCGCGGCGTCCGATCGCTCTTGTACGCGGCGTCGTGCTCCTCGTCAACGACGATGAGCCCCACGTCGGCGAGCGGCGCGAGGACCGCGAGCCGCGTGCCCACGACGACATCCACGGAACGGGCCCGGATCCGACGCCACTCGTCGGCGCGCTCCCCGTCGCCCAGGCCGGAGTGGACGAGCGCGACCTCGACGCCGAGCTCCGAACGGAGGCGATCGACGAGCGGCATCGCGAGGGCGATCTCCGGGACGAGCACGAGGGCCGGCCGGCCCGCGCGCAGGCTCGCGGCGACAGCCTCCGCGTACACGGCGGTACGACCGCCTCCCGTGACGCCGTCGATGAGGAGCGGCCGGGGGTCACGGGCGTCGATCGCCGCGGTGATCGCCGCCACGGCCCGGAGCTGGTCCGGCGACAGGTCTGCCCCGACCGGCCGCGCACCGCGCGATCCGGGAGCTCGGCCGGCGAGGGGTTGGCGCTCCCGCTCCCGCACGTCGGCGACCGCCAGCCCGCGCCGGACGAGAGCCGCCGGGACCCCGCCGCCATGCGCCCCGGCGATGCGCGCGGCGGGCACCCCTGCCTCCGCGTCGACAAGCTCGGCGAGCGCCGCGCGCTGGCGGGGCCCGAGCGGCCGCCCGGAGCGGGGTTCGCCCTCCGGTGGGGACGCGGCTCGGCGTCCCTCGTCGGTAAGGGTGAGCCACCGTTCATAGCGCGGCCCGGCACCCGTCGCGGTGATCTCCCACGCGAGCGCGACGAGCCCGGCCGCCTCG
>CAIYQJ010000029.1 GCA_903928275.1 uncultured Chloroflexota bacterium | reverse complement strand
TGTCGCGTGCGTCGTCGTCGGCCTGGTCGTCCTGTGGCGACGCCCGTCGCGGAGCTCGCTGGTGGTCGGCCTGCTCTTCATGCTCCTGTGTCTCCGGCCCACGTTCGACCTCGTCTGCGAGACGGTCGGCTTCGTGGGCGGCTTCCACGGCGACCTCTGGCACCTGGAGCTGGCCATCGGAAGCGCGGCGCTCTGGTCGTTCCTCCTCGTCGCGCTCGCGCTGTGCCCGCTCAGCGTCGTGGTCATCGTGAGGCGTTACGACGGATTCCTGGGACCCCTCTCAGCCGATCCGATCCGAGAGGCAACCAGCAACGACTAACTCTCTGGTCCCGTCGCTGTCGGACTGTGGCCACGGGCGAGGCCGATAGAAGTCGCTCCTGCGAGCGCGGCAGTGGCGCCGCGACCCCGACGTAGCCCCGCCGGCGTCTCGCCCAGGACGGCGCGCTGGTCGACCGCCTCGTCGTTGACTGTGCAGCGCGACTGGCCGAGCCAGCCAGGCGGCAGGAAGACCGTCGGAACTACGTCGGATGCGCGATCGAGTCGGCACCGGGGGCTTGGAGACTCGTCCGCGCAAGGGGCCGCGCGCGGCGGGTCAGTGGGACCCGACTCGCTGTGGTTTCCCGGCCGCCCACGCGAGCAGGTCCGCGAGAGGTCTCGCGTTCACGACGTGTCGCGCCTCGACCCAGCCGCGCCGCGCCTGGCCCACGCCCCAGCGGAGGGAGTCGAGCTCAGTGGTCCGGTGGGCGTCGGAGTCGATGGCCACCAGGCAGCCGGCCTCGATCGCCTGGCGCGCGCGCTCAGCCGAGAGATCGAGCCGGGGCGGCGAGCCATTGATCTCCAGCGCCGTGCCGGTCGCCGCGGCGGCCTCGAAGACCGCCTCCCAGTCGAGATCGAGGTCTGCACGCTCCTGGATCATCCGGCCGGCCGGGTGCGCGATGACGTCGACGTGCGGGCTCCGGATCGCGTTCAGCGTCCGTCGCGTCAGCTCGGCGCGCGTCTGCCGTCTCGCGACGTGCACCGAGGCGACGACGATGTCGAAACGCGAGAGCAGGTCGTCGTCGTAGTCGAGCGTGCCGTCCGCTCGCACCTCGAGCTCACAGCCATGCAGGAGCCGGAAGCCCGGAACGGCACCCTCGGGTCGCGTCCCCGCCTCATCGTCGGCCACGTACCGCGCGTTCAGGGCCGCGATGACGCGGCGCTGCTGCTCCACCCGCGCCGGATCCAGGCCGCGGGCGATGGCGAGGCTCTGCGAGTGGTCCGTCAGCGCCTGGTATGCATGGCCGCGCCGCCGCGCCGTCTCGGCCATGGCCTCGATCGAATGGACGCCGTCGCTCCAGTCGGAATGCGAGTGCAGGTCGCCGCACAGGTCGCCGAGCGTGACGAGCGTGGGCAGTCGATCCTCGCGCGCCGCGGCGATCTCGCCTCTGTCCTCGCGCAGCTCGGGCTCGATGTACGAGAGGTCGAGGAACCGGTAGGCGCCGGCCACGTCCGGGAACGTGCGCAGCTCGGCCTCCGCGCCCGTCATCGGCTCGCCGTCCGCGCCGAGCCGCAGGAAGCCCTTCTCCGAGAGGCTCCAACCGCGGTCGCGGGCGATCTCCCGGAGCGCCACGTTGTGGGCCGCCGAACCGGTGAAGTGGAGGAGGTACGTGCCGCCCACCCCCGCGGGCATGGTCATGATGTCGACCCGCGGGCCCCGGGGCAGCGTGACGCTGGCCCTGACGCGGCCGGCGCCCGGGGCCCGGTCCACCGGGCCAGGGCCCAGGAACCGGGCGATGACCGCGTCCGGGTCTTCGGTCTCGACCAGCAGGTCGAGGTCACCGACCGTCTCGCGGCGCCGGCGAAGAGAGCCAGCCTGCACGACGCGGTGCACGCCCGGCGCCCCCGCGAGCTGCGCCACGACGTCGTCCGCGACGGACTGCGCCCGGTCGATGAGCATCCGCTGCGGTCGATCGTCGAGCTGCCGGATGCCATCGAGGATCCGCTGCTCGGTCGCGGCCGAGATCCCGCGCAGGCCGCGGAGCTTGCCCGCCTCGGCGGCGTGGCGGAGGTCGTCGAGCGTCTCGACGCCCAGTCCCTGCCACACGACCCGGACGGTCTTCGGCCCGACACCGGGCACCGCGAGCAGCTCGACGAGGCTGGCCGGCATCTCGGCACGCAGGCGGTCGTGGAACATCATGCGGCCCGTCGTCGCGAGCTCGACGATCTTGTCGCCTATCGCGCTGCCGACCCCCGGGATCGGCCGCCTGTCGCCGACGGCGTATGCGGGCGCCACGTCGAAGGGGGCGCGCGCGATCGCATCGGCCGCCCTGTGGTAGGCCTGCACCTTGAAGACGAGCTCGCCCCGGACCTCGAGCATGTCGCCGATCTCGTGGAAGATGCGGGCCAGGTCGTCGTTGCCCGGGGCGGGTCGCGCATCGGGAGCCATCGGCCAATGATGCCCGAGGGCCACGGCCGGGGAGGTGCGGCGAGGGCCTACACGACCTGGCCAGGGTCACGGTCCGCCCGAGACGTCGTCGCAGGTGACCCCTGTCGTGACCCCTCCTGGCGCGGCGCCGGGCACAGTCCTTGTGGCATTCAATCCCTCGAAGCGAGTGAAGGGCTGAGCGATGCCCCGGTTCGTCGAGCAACGGTGGGAAGGCAACCCTGGGGCGGTCGGCGGCCGGGCAGCCCGGCGATCGTTCACCTACCAGGCCTTCGTTCCCGATCCGATCGCCACCCTGGATCCCCAGGTGTCATTCCGTGCAGCCACGGCCGCGTTCGAGGCCGAGCGGGCGGTCCGGGAGCTGAACGACCGGGCGACCGCGAGGGGGCGCGACGCGATCGGACCGCTGCTGCTCCGGTCCGAGTCGATCGCGTCGTCCCGGATCGAGGGCTACCACGTCAGCACCCCCGACCTCGCCAGGGCACTCGTCGATCCGGGTGCCGCCAGGGGCAGCGCGCGCACCGTCGCGGCCAATGTCAGCGCCATGGAAGAGGCGATCGCGCGTGCCGACGATCCGGTACCCATCACCGTCGAGGACATCTGCGGCATCCACGCGACGCTGATGGCGCGCGAGCCCGACACGGCGCCCGGACAGGTCCGGCAGGTCCAGAACTGGCTCGGTGGCCGGCTCGACAGCCCGATGGACGCGGCGTTCATCCCGCCCCCGCCCGGAGAGGTCCCACCGCTCCTGGACGACCTCCTCTGGTTCCTCGAGCGGGACGACATCCCCCCGCTCGCCCGGGCGGCGATCGCGCACGCCCAGTTCGAGACGATCCATCCGTTCAGCGACGGGAACGGGCGGCTGGGTCGATGCCTGATCCACATCGTCCTGCGGCGGACAGGCGTCGCGGCGCGGTTCGTGCCGCCCGTGTCGATCGTGATGGCGGCCCGGCCCACGTCCTACGTCGGGGGGTTGGTCGACTTCCGCGACGGGCGGATCAGCGAGTGGGCCGGGTCGTTCTCGGAGGCATGCGAGCGCGGCCGTCCATGCGGCCGACCTCGCCGACGACGTCGTGGCGCTGCAGCGCGACTGGACCGGGCGCGCCGGCCGACCACGAGCGGACTCGGCCGCCGCGACGCTCATCGCCCTCCTGCCAGCGCAGCCGATCGTCTCGGCCCCGACCGTCCGCGCGGCGATCGGCACGAGCCAGCATCAGGCGCTCGTCGCGCTCAAGGCCCTCACCGAGGCAGGCGTCCTCCGCCAGATCAGCGCGGGCACCTGCGGTCGCCAGTTCGCGGCCGTCGACCTGTTCGACCTTGTCACGGCCTACGAGGAACGGATCGCCGGACGCGCGCCGGCGGCGGAGCCCGGCGCCAGCTGACGTGCCGGTCAACCTCGGGGGCGCTCGTGCCGCGCATCGACGACGTGTGCGACCGTGGCGACGCCAGGAAGGCGCGCGCTGACCAGAGGGCCCACGGCGGCCGCTTGCGACGACCCCTGTTCTGACCCCTTCATCGTCTCGCTCGACGCGTCCGCGCCCGCCCCGACGGACTGACCAGCGGCGAGAGTGTCGCCCGGACATCGGGCTTCCACCGGCTGCTGTTGCACCCAGCCGCCGTCAGCGCGGGGTGTCGGCGCCTCGGTGGGCGCGGGATCGGGGCAGGCTACGTGTCGTAGCTTGGGCTTCGTAAACAGCAGGTCCTCGGTTCAAATCCGAGTGTCGGCTCCACTCCCCTTCCCCTTGTGGTCAGAACCCCCGGGTACCACTACGGGTTGTGGTTCGAGCCCTTCTCCCTGCCGCATCACCCGGCGGCGGCGTCTCCATGGGCAGCGTCGATGATCGCCTGCGCACCGGCGACCGCGGCGCGCGCATCCGCAACCGTCGCGTCGGGCAGATCGCCCGGATAGCGTGCCTCGATGGCCCAGGCGGAGAGCTCCGCGAGCTGGTCGTCGTCGAGCCCGGCGGGCATGTCGGACGGCAGGAGCGCACGGAGCGCGAGCAGGTCGTGGATCCGCGGGAATGCGATGCCGCGCCCGATCAGCCGCGCCTCGTCGGTCGGGCCGTCAGGCTCCACGGCGATACACGACCTTCCCCTCCCGAAGCGCCGTCCCAAGGGCCGGTCCCGCGATCCCACCCCGACGGTCGATCTCGTCGAGGTCGGTGACCACGAAGTCGACCGGTGCCGGGATGTCGGCGATCGCGAGGCGCAGAGCCACCGCGGTCGAACGCCGCGCGACGGCGTCGCGGAAGACGACGAGGAGGTCGATGTCGCGGTCGGGTCCGGCCTCTCCCCGGCCGAGGGAGCCGAACAGGACGATCCGCTCCGGGCCGAACCGGTCGGCCACGCGCGCGACGACCACCGGCAGCCACTCGAGCAGGGTGCGGCCAGCGTACCGGAAGAGGTCGGGTTCCCGAAGGATGGTCTCAGTCACGCCGCCCATCTTGCCATCGGCCCGCCCGCTCGGTCGAGTCGATGTCGACTTCACAAGGTCTGTGAAGTAACGGAGATGGTTCACAGGGTCGACGGGAACGAGCGCCCGGAATCGATCCGATCACCCATTCCGGGGTCTTCGGTCACCCTCGTCGGAGGCCGCGGAGTGGCCGACCGGCAGCTGGCTCGGGACGATCGTCGAGCAGGCCCGGCCCTGGCGAAGGGCCGGTGACCAGGAGTCCGGGGTCGGCCCGCGGCAGTGCCGACGACAGCCTCGCGTCCGGCCGACCGTCGCCCGGTCGGGGGGCCGCCGCGCCCCGCGCCGTCACGCGAACGGATCGCGGATCTCGATGCGTGCGAAGCGACGGAAGTCACGGTCGCGCGTCCAGATGGTCCGCACGTCGTTCTCGAGCATGAGGGCCACGACGTGTGCGTGGGGCACGAAGTTGCCCGACGGCACGGCGTCGTCGGCCACATCGCGGAAGGACCGCCAGAACGCCTCGGACTCCCCGGTCGTGCGCACGTGCGGCCGGGCGAGGAGCTGCTCGACGTTGCCCACGGCCTCGACGATCGACAGGGGGTGCGCGAAGACGGCCGGATGGGTGGCGATCCGTAGATACGCGAGGATCGTCGGCCAGAAGAGGTAGGCGATCTCCGGCCCGTCGGCGAGCCGCTGGACCATGTCACGCGCCCTGGCGTGCACCGGGCTCGACTCGTCGGAGGCATGGAGGAGGACGTTCGCGTCGAGCGTGTAGCTCACGATCCCTCCAGGACCCGGCGCACCGCCTCCGCATCGTCGAGGTCGACGAGGGCCGCCATCGGACGCGCAGACCATGCGAGCGGCGGAGGCGGCTCGGCCGGGAGCTGCTGCCCCAGCGCCGCGCCGAGGACCTCTGATGCAAGCCGCCCCAGGCTCTTGCCCTCTCGCCGGGCTCGCTGCTTCAGCTCGCGAAGGACGGACGGGTCGAGGTCGATGGTCGTACGCATGATGCGTGATGTTGTCACACCACGCATCGGATGTCCGCGCCGCCCGGATCCCACCGACCGGGCGGCTTCCTCGCTCGTCGCGGGCGCGGCGTGCCGACGGAGGCGCCCGATCGCGCGCGGCACGCCAACGTCGCCACGCGAGCTGCCTGCGGCCGGCATCTGCCTGCGGCCGGCATCTTGTCTGTGGCCACTCGCGGCCGCATCATCTGGGCACCCACGCCGCGCGGCCCATTCGGGGCCGGCCGGATGAAGGGTCGAGGTGCGTCCCCGGGCCGCGCCGTTCGACCGCGTCCCGGGGCACGCGGGAGGGGCCACGATGGCGGACGACGGGACGAGGACGATCGCGCGACGGGCGGTCATCGCGGCCGGCGCCGCCGGGGCCGTGGCCCTCGCGGCACAGGCGGCGGGCGCTGCGCTCGGGCCCGGCGCGGTCCGTGCCGCGGACGGGGACCCGGTGACCATCGGCAAGGACAACGCGGGCACGGGGTCCACGTGGGTCAAGACACCGGGGGCCGATCCGGCGCTCGGCGGCATGAGCACGGCCGGCGACGGCGTCATGGGGTCCAGCAGCGCGGATTCGAAGTCCGGCGTCTACGGGACCGGCGGGCATGCCAAGGGCTACGGCGTCTTCGGGCGCAACGTCGTGAGCCATGCGACGGGGTACCTCGGCGGGCCTGTTGCGGGCGCGGCCGGCACGAGCCCCGACGGCGGCACGCTGGGCCGTCTCGGTGTCGCTGGGGTAGGCGCCCACGGCGAGCACATCGCGTCGAAGAACTTCGGCACCCTCGGGAACGCGGAGGCCGGCGTGTCCGGGGTGTGCCCGGCAGAGAAGACCGTCGGGGTGCTCGGCTATCCGAACGCGGGCGCCGTGGGCCTGCACACCGACGCTGGCACCGGGGGCCAGCTCGGGACCAAGGACTATGGGGTCTACGGCTTCTCCAAGGACGAGAAGACGTCGGGTATCCTCGGGGAGATCAGCACCGGCGTCATCGGCCACAACATGACGGCCGACACGCACGGGGCGATGGGCGCGGCCGAGGCGGGCGTCCGCGCGTACAGCGGCGGCACGAAGCCGGCGCTCATCGTCGACGGCGGCGTGCAGCTCCTGCGCGGCGGCGTGGCGATCGTCCCGAAGGGCAAGATGTCGGTCATGGTCACGAGGCCCAAGGTGTCGTTCGCCGAAGCCGCGGTCGCCGTGCTGCAGGCGTATCGTCCGGGCGTGGCCGTCGCCGCGACCGTGGCTGACCCGACGGCCGGCACCATGACCATCTACCTGACGAAGACGGTGACCGTCGCCACGCCCGTCGCGTACTTCCTCTTCGGCACCTCGGGGCTGACGTAGCGCGCGGTCGCCGGCGCCGCGCACTCGACCCTCGCTCACGACTGCGGCCGCCTCCACCGCGGGTCAATCGGTACGGCGAGTCCGCGAAGAGGACGACGAGAACCAGGCGCCGATCGAGTCGGGGTCACGCGGGCCAGGGCCACCCCGCGCCTCACGAGACGAGCTCATGCTGCATCGCCCACAGGGCGGCGGCTGCTCGCGTCGAAACGTCGATCTTCGTGTAGACGTGCTGGATATGGTGGTCGGCGGTCTTCGGCGAGATGAAGAGCCGGTCCGCGATCTCACGGGTCGTGAGACCCATCGCCGCCAGGCGCAGCACCTCGGTCTCGCGCCGGCTGAGCCCGCCCGGACCCTCGGTCCGCGACACCGGAGCGGAGGCCCCGCGGTGGCCGGCGGCGGCGAGAACGGCGTCGACCGCGGCCTGCTCGAGCACCCCGCGTGATGCCAGCGCGCGCAGCTCGGTCGCCGCCTCGTCGGCGGTGAAGGCGGGACGATCGGCGCGCTCGGTCGTGAGCCCCACGTAGACATCCACGGCGGCGAGCAGCCGTCCGGCGCGATCGGTCGCATCCGCCCGCAGGCCCTTGTGGTAGCCCGACCCGTCCGACTTCTCGTGGTGTGCGGCCGCGATCGGATTCAGGGCGGCCAGGGCCGGCGAGCGGCCGAGCATCCGCTCGGTGAGCATCGGGTGCATGGCGACGCGATCGAACTCGGCGCGCGTGAGGGGACCGCGCTTGTCCAGGATGGAGTTCGGGATCGCGGTCATCCCGAATTCGTGCAGCATGGCCGCCCTGCGGAGCCCCTCGATCTCCCGTTCCGTGGCTCCGTATCCCCTGGCGGCGTCGACGCCGAGCCGCGCGCAGCGCCGGCTGTGGCCGGCCC
>CAIYQJ010000028.1 GCA_903928275.1 uncultured Chloroflexota bacterium | reverse complement strand
CCACGGCTCCGAGCGCCGCAGCGAGCGAAGCGCCGAGCGCCAGCGCCGCCGCTTCGGCCGCCGCCTCCGCCGAGGCCACCGCGACCGCCTCCGCCGAGGCCGGTGCCACGCCTTCCGCCGAGGTCAACTGGGCGAACTGGACCTACTACATGGACTACGACTCCACGACGAAGAAGTTCCCGACGCTGGAGGCCTTCAAGGCGAAGTACGGCACCACCGTCAACTACCAGGAAGTCATCGACGACAACAACTCGTTCTTCGGCACGATCAAGCCCGCGCTCCAGGCCGGGCAGGACACCGGCTGGGACATCATCACGATGACCGACTGGATGGCCGCGCGGCTCATCCGGCTCGGCTGGACCGAGGAGCTCAACCTCGCGAACATGCCGAACTTCACCGCGAACGTGAAGGACGTCTACAGGAACCTCGCGTGGGACCCGGACATGAAGCACCACGCGCCGTGGCAGTCCGGCATGACCGGCCTGGGGTACGACAAGAAGGTGACTGGCGCACTCACGAGCCTTGCCGCCCTCTTTACGGCCGATCCGAGGTGGAACGGGAAGGTCGACTACCTCTCCGAGATGCGCGACGCGATCGGCCTCACGATGCTCAATCTGGGCCTGAACCCCGAGAACCCCACGAGGGCGGACGCGGACGCGGCAGTCGCGGAGATGCAGAAGGCGGTCGACGCCAGCATCGTCCGCGCCTTCAAGGGCAACGAGTACGCCACGGACCTCACGAAGGGCGACGCGGTGCTCGCGATGGCGTGGTCCGGCGACATGATCCAGGCGCTCATCGACAACAAGGACCTCGCGTTCACCGTGGCGGACGAGGGCGGAATGCTCTGGACCGACAACTCGATGATCCCGAAGGGCGCCGTCCACAAGGGCACCGCCGAGATGCTCATGGACTACTACTACCAGCCCGCGGTCGCCGCCCTCGTCACCGCCTACGTGAACTACCTCACCCCGGTGCAGGGGACGGACAAGATCCTCCTCAAGGACAACCCGGCCATCGCGAACAACCCTCTCATCTTCCCGCCCGCCGACGTCGTGAAGCGGCTCCACACGTTCGGCGCGCTCTCGGAGGCCGACGAGGCCTACTTCAACCAGAAGTTCGCGAAGCTGAGCGGCGTCTGACGCCGCGGCGGACGACGCGGATCGCGGGCCGGAGAGAGGCGGATGGGCGGCTGGATCAAGCGCCACAAGTGGGTCGTGCCGTATGCGCTGCTCGCGCCCGGCATGCTGTGGCTCATCGTCTTCTACCTGTACCCCAGCATCCAGATGTTCATCGCGTCGTTCTGGTCGGGGACGCTGGAGACCGGGTTCACCTTCTCGCTCTCGAACTGGACGAACTACCCCGACGCCCTGAGCGCGTCGTCCGCGCAGTTCATCCGCTCGATCCTCTACGCGGCCGCCGCGACACTCCTGACCTTCCTCATCGCCTACCCGCTCGCCTACACGATCGCGTTCAAGGGCGGCCGCTACAAGGCGCTCCTCCTCTTCCTCGTCGTCGCGCCGTTCTTCACGAGCTTCCTCCTCCGCACGATCAGCTGGAAGCTCATCCTCAGCGACAACGGGATCATCCTTGGACCGCTCAAGGCGGTCGGGATCCTGCCGCCGGAATTCCGCCTCCTCGCCGAGCCCATCGCTGTCGTCTCCGGCATCACGTACAACTTCCTGCCGTTCATGACCCTGCCGATCTACGTCGCGGTCGAGAAGATCGACCATCGGCTCGTCGAAGCCGCCAAGGACCTCTACGCCGGCCCCTGGCGGCCCGGCGGCGCGATCGCCGGCCTCCTGGTGGGCGGCGTCCTCGGCGGCGTCCTCGGCTACATCTTCGAGTACCCGGTCCCGATCTGGGCGGCCTCGTGGGCGATCGCCGGCGCCATCATCGGCTGGGCCTTCATCTCGGAATCGTTCACGCGCGTCACGTTCCCGCTGTCGCTGCCCGGGGTCTTCGCCGGATCACTCCTCACGTTCATCCCCGCCATCGGCGACTACGTGAACGCGGAGTACCTCGGCAACCCCACCACCTCGATGATCGGCAACGTCATCCAGAACAAGTTCCTCGTCCAGAACGACTATCCCGCCGCATCCGCGCTGAGCTTCATCCTCCTGGCAGGCATCCTGATCGCCGTGGCGATCTATGCGCGGGCGCTGGGCACCGAGAACCTCACGACCGGGCATGGCTGACCGATGACGACCGCCGAGAGCTCCAGCCAGCCGGGCGCCCTGAGGCGGACCGTCCGCCGCTTCGACGGCTCCGCGCTCTACATCTTCACCGCCCTGGCGGTGGTCTACCTGCTGCTGCCGGTCTTCGTCATCATCCTGTTCAGCTTCAACGACCCTGCCGGCAAGACGAACACGACCTGGCAGGGTTTCACGCTGAAGTACTGGATGGACCCCCTCGGCGTCCCCGGCATCGCGAACGCGATCTTCCTGAGCCTGGTGATCGCCTTCATCTCGACGATCGTCGCGACGGCGCTGGGGACCCTGATCGCCCTGGCCCTCGTCCGCTACGAGTTCCGGCTGAGCGGTGCCACGAACGCGCTCATCTTCATCCCGATGGCGACGCCCGAGATCGTCCTCGGCGCCAGCCTCCTGACGATGTTCGTGTCGATCGGCGGCGCGCCGTTCTTCCCCCTGAGCGCGTTCACGATCCTCATCGCCCACATCATGTTCAACATCAGCTACGTGGTCGTCACGGTGCGGGCTCGCCTCACCGGCTTCCCGCGCCACCTCGAGGAAGCCGCGATGGACCTCGGCGCGAACGAGTGGCTCACGTTCTGGAAGGTGACCTTCCCGCTCATCCTGCCGGGGATCGTCGCCGCCGGACTCCTCGCGTTCAGCCTGTCGATCGACGACTTCGTCATCACGAACTTCACGGCCGGCAAGACGCAGACGTTCCCGATGTTCATCTACGCCAAGAACCGCATCGGGATCCCGGTCCAGGTCAACGTCATCGGGACGATCATCTTCCTCATCGCGGTCGGGACCGTGGGCGTCACCACGCTCGCCCGGATCCGGGCCGACGCGCGCGCACGCAGCTGAGCCCGGCGGGGCGGCGCGACCGCCGGCGACCCGACGCTAGAATCGCGGCACTTCGAGCCCACGCCCAACGAGGTCCACCATGGTCGACACCGCCCCGGCCGGCGCCGCATCCGGCGCCATGCTCCCCTCCGTCGACGTCGTTCCCGCCGTCTGGGGTCGCGTCGCGAGCATCGTCGTGGACCGTGGCGAGGGCTCCTGGCTCATCACGACCAGCGGCGAGCGGTACCTCGACTACAGCTCCGGGATCGGCGTGGCGAACACGGGCCATGCGCACCCCCGCGTCGCAGCGGCCGTCGCGGCGCAGGCCGTCAAGCTCCTTCACGGCCAGCAGAACATCGTCTACCACGAGCCCGGCCTGCGGCTCCATCACCGGCTCCAGGGGCTCCTGCCCGGCGGGCCGTGGGGCGCCTTCCTGTCGAACTCGGGCGCGGAGGCCGTCGAGGCCGCGGTCAAGCTCGCTCGCGTCGCCACGAAACGGCCCGTCATCATCGCGTTCCGCGGCGGCTTCCACGGCCGGACCGCGCAGACGATGGCCCTCACGTCCGCCAAGAACATCTACCGGGGCGACTTCGAGCCCCTGCCGGGCTCCGTGTACTTCGCCGACTACCCGTACTGCTACCGTGCGCCCGGCTCAGCCCACGATCCGGCCGCATGTTCCGCGGGCTGCGCCTCCTGCGACGGGTGCACGTGCGACTGGGAGGGGCGCCTCGAGGAGCTCTTCCATACGCTCGTGTACCCCGAGCACGTGGCCGCGTTCATCGTGGAGCCCGTGCTCGGTGAGGGCGGCTATGTCGTCCCCCCGATCGGCTTCCTGCCGCGTCTCCGCGAGATCGCGGACCGGCACGGGATCCTCCTCATCGCCGACGAGGTGCAGACCGGGTTCGGGCGGACGGGACGCTTCTTCGCGGTCGAGCACTCGGGGGTCGAGCCCGACATCCTCACGTTCGCGAAGGGCGTGGCGTCGGGCCTGCCGCTCTCGGGGATCATCGCGAAGCAGGAGATCCTCCGGCACTGGCGACCGAGCGCCCACGGCGGGACGTACGGCGGCAACGTCGTGGCCTGCGCCGCGGCGAACGCGACGATCGACGTGATCACCGACGAGGGGCTCGTCGCCAACGCGGCCGCGCGTGGCACGCAGCTCCTCGACGGCCTCCGGGGCCTGAAGGCTCGGCATCGGAGCATCGGCGACGCGCGGGGGCTCGGCCTCATGGTGGCGCTCGAGTTCGTCAAGCCGAACGAGGGCGATGGCCGCGTCCCGAACACCGACGTGACGAAGCGGGTGGTCGCGGAGGCGCTCGAGCGCCGGCTCATCGTCCTCACGGCCGGCTCGAGCGTCCAGGTGATGCGGATCATCCCGCCGCTCGTCACCACGCCCGACGAGGTCGACCTCGCGCTGGGGATCCTGGCAGAGTCGCTCGAGGCCGCTGGGGCCTGACGGCGCCGCGCGCCGGCCCGGGCACCGCCGCGCCCCGCCCCGAGCCGTGGGCCGCCCGTCAGGGTGCCGGCGGCTCCCCGGCGCCCCACAGCGCCGCCAGCAGTCGGTCGTGGAGGATGCCGTTGCTCACGAGCATCGACCGGGTGTCGATGCGCCGCGCACCGGCGAGATCGGTGAACCTGCCGCCGGCCTCCTCGACGATGACGACCGGCGCGGCGAGGTCCCACTCCTTGACGCCGACCTCCACCATCGCTTCCGCCGCACCCTCGGCGACGAGCGCGTAGCCCCAGAAGTCGCCGAAGCCGCGGCTCCGCCAGACGCTCCGGAGGCTGTCGAGGAAGCCGGGCGCCTTGCCCGAGTCCTCGATGTCGGGGACCGAGCTGTACAGGAGCTGCGCGCGCTCGAGCGCGTCCACGGTGGAGACGCGGGCGCGGCGCGCGACGCCGGCCGTCGGGACCGCCCACGCTCCCCCGCCGCGTCGCGCGTGCCAGCGCTCGCCGAGCGCGGGCGCGGAGAGCACGCCCACCTGGAGCTCCCCGTCGCGCTCACACGCGAGCAGCGTCCCGAACAGCGGCACGCCGCGCATGAAGTTGTGCGTTCCGTCGATGGGGTCCACGTACCAGCGGATCGGCGCGCCGCCCTGGTGCGTCGCCTCCTCCTCGCCGACGACGCCGTGCGCCGGGTACGCGTCCGCGATCCGCTCCCGGACGAGCCGCTCGATCGCCATGTCGGCCTCGGTCACGAACGACCCGTCCGCCTTCCCCGTCACGTCGAGCTCGGACCGGAAGTGGCGCAGCGCGATGGCGTCCGCCTCGGCTGCGACGGCCAGCGCGAACCCGAGCCAGCCTTCGAGCTCCGCGTCGGTGCCGCGGCGCCGCGCTGCGCTCCACTCCGGCCCGTACGGCCGCTCGCCGGGCGCCCGCGCCCCGGTCCCGCTCACCCGCGCGTCCGCGAGCGCGTGGGGTCCCGGAGGGGGCTCGTCTCACCAGGGCCGCCGCCGATGATCACCAGGTCGCGGTGCTCGACCATCTGGGTGCGTTCTCCCTGCTAGTGGCACGTACCCGTGCCGGAATCGCGGAAGGAGGCGCCGGCCACGGGGAGGAACTCCCAGCGGTAGCCCTTCGCCATGAGGGTCAGCTTCACCACGCCGAACGCGAGGCCCTTGGCCTCGCTGTTCGCCGTCACGCGGATGAACGGGTACAGGGGACCGCCACCGGTGCCGACGACGAGCTCGCGGATCCCGCGGGCGGGGTCCGCGACACCGTCCGGCGTCTGCGGCGCGAATCGCTCGTAGTCGTGGTCGTGACCGTTGACGATGAGCTCCGCGCCGGCCGCGTACAGGTCCCGCCAGAATGCGTCGGTCCTGGGGTCGCTGCCGTGCGGGCCCGACGAGAACCGCGGGTGGTGGAAGTACGCGATCGTGCAGGCCGTCGGGTGCGCGGCGAGGTCGGCCTTCAGCCAGCGCTCCTGGACGGAGCCGACGCCGCAGCCGACGAACTCGCAGTCCGAGTTCAGCACGACCACGTGCCACGTGCCGGCATCGTAGCTGTACCAGCCCTTCCCGGCGGGACCGGCGCGGCTCCCGAAGTAGGCGAAGTAGGGCGCGGCGCCCTTCGTGTAGTACTCGTGGTTGCCCGGAGCCGGACGGGTCCGCGCCTTGAACGCGCCCCACGTCGGGTCGTAGCAGCGGGCGAAGTCGCTCCTGGACCCGTTCGGGTACGCCACGTCGCCCGGGACGATGACGGTCCCGGCGATCCCCGCCACGATCTTCGCGGTGGCCGCGGCCCACGGCGTGCCGCACCAGCCGACGTCGCCTGCTCCCACCAGGATCGCGCTGCCCGCCGCAGCGGTCTGAACGGATCCGCCCGCGTCGGGCGCGCTCGCGGCCAGCGCGGTGGTCCCGCCGCCGGTGGGCGAAGGCCGGGCGCCGCTCGGCGACGTCGGTGACGCGGAGGGCGGGCTCGTGCAGGCGGCGATGCCCGCGAGGACGGTGACGACGACCGCGAGTCGGGCCCAGGGCCGGCGGCGGACGACCGTGCGGTCGCTCATCTGAGGCCAGCCGTGGTCGCCGCCCGCACGTGCTCCGCCCCGCGGATCACCCCGACGACGCGCGTGTCGTCCCTCGCCGGCCAAACGACATCCCGGACGCGGAGGCTGGGCGCCTCGACGACGGGCCCGCGGATCGCGATCCCTCGGGATGGCCCGGGGAGCGACGGCTGGGTGCCGGTCGGCTCCGCCGTGCGTGCAGGGACCAACGTGAGCTCGTCGACGACCTCGCCGTGGATCCCCTCGTTCGCCATGCATGCCTCCGGCGGTCCGCCG
The DNA here is from genome assembly GCA_903928275.1 of uncultured Chloroflexota bacterium. Lineage (GTDB taxonomy): Bacteria > Chloroflexota > Limnocylindria > Limnocylindrales > CSP1-4 > CAIYQJ01. The sequence goes on along the minus strand of CAIYQJ010000028.1, from coordinate 1,722 downwards.
CGCCGCCCTCGGGGGGCGACGTCGCGGACCCACGCGACACGATACCCCGCCAGGGACGAACCGCGGGCCGGTCGGCGTGAACGGGAGAAGCACCGGTCCGGCCGAGCGCGGCGCAGGGTTCGCCGCGCCGACGTGTCGTCAGCCGATCGCGGCCGACCCGAGCACCTCCGGAGGGGTGCGATGGTCCTCGGCGGGCGTGACATACCGATCGACAGTGCTCCGACCGCCGGTGACCGCGAGCTGGTCGAACAAGTAGCCGATCTTCTCCCCCTGCGAGGCGAGGATGGCGTCCTTCGTCGGGAGGTCCCACAGCTGGCGCTTGAACGGCCCGATCGCCTTCTTCCGTGCCGAGTAGATGAACTGCGCATCGGTCTGGTCGGGCTTCCGCTCGTCGGCGGCGTTCGCGAAGCACCACGCCTCGATCTCGCGGTGCAGGTCCGCAGGGAATGCCGGGTGCTCGTAGAGCGCGTTCTGGAATCCGGTGGCGAGATGGATCTCGGCCGTCTCGACCTCCGGGAACCGGTGGAAGAGGGTGTCCGGGAGCGTGGATGCGCCGTGCTGCACCGCGCCCGCCAGGCCGTAGGATCGCGCGACCTCGCCGAGGACCCGGATCGTCTCGAAGTCCAGCTTGACCTCGGCGACGCCGCCGCCCGGAAGAGGGACGCCACCGTGCGTCGTGCCGGTCGCGACGCTGACCTTGCTCACGCCGACGAGGCCCGCGCGGATGCCGTCGAGAACGCGGCGGTACCCGTCGAGGTACGCGCGCAGCTCCTCCGGCGTCGAGTTCGCCTTGCCGACCTCGCCGATCTCGCCGCCCACGCTGATCGTCAGGCCGGCCGGCTCGATCTCGCGGATGAGTGCCGTGAGCTGGGCCGCCCGCGTGTAGTTGACCCGCTGCTCGTCGTCCACCGTGGGCTGCGTGAGGTCGACGAGCGTTGAGCTGTCGATGTCGATGTTGCGATAGCCGGCGGCGACGGCATCGCGGCAGGCCTTCCGGATCTCCTCCGTCATGGCGTCCGGGTCGGCCGCGTGCTTCTTCGCGTTGAACTGGTAGTGGTCGCCCTGGATGAACACCGGGCCGCGCCAGCCGGCCGCGATCGCCCCCGCGAGCACGCTCGTCGCGAACTCCGTGACGCGCTGGTACGTGTACGTCTGTTCACTCCGCGCCAGCTCGAGGATCACCGCGCCGACGTCTCGGCCGCGCGCCGTCTCGAACACGGTCCGGGCCATGTCGAACGTCTGTGCGCGCAGGTTGATCGCGGGGACGGTGAACCCGGAAACCTCGCCGCGGCCCCGCCCGTCGTAGAGGGCCTGGATGCTCGCGGAGCGGGCCCCCAGCTCCTGGCTCGCCTCCCACACGAGCCAGCGCGCCGCTTCCACGACGCCCGCGTCGGCGCTGAACGTCGCGGACCACGCGAGGTCACGGATCCCGCGGTCGCGGAAGGCCGCCTCGTCGAGGACCGTGAGGCGACCTCTCTCGACGCGGGCGATGCCCTCGAGGAGTCCGAGCAGCTCGGGGACGGAGGCGGCGACGGTGGGCATTGCGGGGCTCCCTCTGTGCGCTGTCGCGCGGAGGCCCGCGCGATGTGTGGACGGCGGAAGGGCCGGCTCGCGTCGGTCCGCACGGATGGTAGCCCCTGCCGGCCCCGGTGACGCCGGTCCATCCGGCCCGTGCGGCAGCGGCCGAAGGTCAGCGCACCCCGGCGCGCGCGTCGAACGCCT
>CAIYQJ010000027.1 GCA_903928275.1 uncultured Chloroflexota bacterium | reverse complement strand
TCCCTCCACGAGCGGCAGCGCTCCATCCACCCGCACGAGCGTCCCCTTGCGGACGGTGAGGCCGGCGATGCCCACGAGCGCCGAGACGAGCCAGCTGAAGTCCGGGTCGTGACCCACGAGGAGCGGCCGTGCCGGCTCGCCTGCCTCGGCGAGCAGCTCGCCCAGCGAGTCGATGTCGAGGCCGCCCGCGAGTCGATCGCTGATGACGGTCTTCCGGCCGAGCCGTCCCGCGACCGCCTCGGCGGTCTGGAACGCCCGCAGCCTCGGCGACGAGATGATCGCGTCCGGGTCGGCGCCGATGGCCTCGAGGTGCCGGGCGAGGCGCTCCGCCTGCCGCTCGCCCTTCGGGCTCAGCGGTCGGTCGGCGTCGGCTCCCGTCCACGCGAGTGGGTCGCCGGCGTCGGCATGCCGCACGAACAGGAGCTGCACGGTCCCGCGCCTCGTCTCGCCAGCCGCCATCGGTCGTCCTCCGCTCTCGGTGGGGTCGCTCGCGGGCCCGTCGAGCGCAGCCTAGTCGTTCAGGTCCTCCGTGTGGCCCGTGGCGAGGAAGACCACGTCCTCGGCGATGTTCGTCATCCGGTCCCCGGCGCGCTCGAAGTAGTGCGCTGCGAAGATGATCCGCAGCCCGCGCTCGACGTTCGCCCCGTCGGCCGCCATGAGGGCCTTGGTCTCGTCGACGATCGCGTGGTACAGGCGGTCGATGTCATCGTCGGACGCCGCGACGGAACGCGCCTCGTCCGGGTCGAGCTCGATGAGGGCGCGCGTGATCCGGCCGACGCCGGCGGCAGCGAGCCTCCCGAGCTCCGGCAGGTGCACGTACTCCTTGAGCGGTGGCTCGGGCGCGAGCTTGCGTGCCTGCTTGGAGACGTTCGCGGCGTAGTCGCCGATCCGCTCGAGCTCGCCGGCCACGTTGTCGAGCATGAGCAGGAAGCGGAGGTCGCGCGCGACCGGCCCCTGCGTGGCGATCGTGAGGATGACGAGATCCTCCACCTCACCCCGCATGGCGTTGATCCGCGCGTCGTCGCGGATGACCGCGATCGCCTGGTCGGCGTCGTGTCGGACGAGCGCGTCGATCGCCCGGAGGAGCGCCTCCTGGACGGAGCTGCCGAGCCGGATGATCGCGTCCTTCACGTCGCGCATCTCGCGATCGAGCGACGGCCGGTCGACGTGGCTGGGTACGCCCGGGAGGTGGTGCGGGCCCGCGTCCGGCTCTCCCCCGGACGTCGGTGAACCCGTATACGCCGCCGCGGCTGCGGCCTCCTCCAGAGACTCGTGTTCTCGCATCTCGCCTCCCTCAGCCGAACCGGCCGGACACGTAGTCCTCGGTCAGCTGCTCGCGTGGGTTCGTGAAGATCTCCCTCGTGGGCCCGAACTCGACGAGGTAGCCGGCGCGGTCCTCGTCCATCGTAAAGAAGGCAGTGTCGTCGCTGACGCGTCCGGCCTGCTGCATGTTGTGCGTGACGATGATGATCGTGTAGTCCGCGCGGAGCTCGGCGATGAGCTCCTCGATGCGAACGGTCGCGACCGGGTCGAGCGCAGAGGCGGGCTCGTCCATGAGAAGCACGTCGGGGTCCACGGCGATCGCGCGGGCGATGCACAGGCGCTGTTGCTGGCCGCCCGACAGGGACGTCCCGGACTGCTTGAGCTTGTCCTTCACCTCGTTCCAGAGCGCGGCACGCGTGAGGCTCCGCTCCACGATGCCGTCGAGATCGCTCCGACTGGCGCGGCCAACGAGCTTGATGCCCGCGACCACATTGTCGTAGATCGACATCGTGGGGAATGGGTTGGGACGCTGGAAGACCATCCCCACGCACCGGCGCAGGCGCACGGGGTCCACGGACGGGTCGTAGACGTCAGCGCCGTCGAGCAGCACGCTGCCCTCCACGCGTGCCCGCGGCGCGAGCTCGTGCATCCGGTTGAGCGCGCGCAGGAACGTGCTCTTCCCGCATCCCGACGGGCCGATGATCGCGGTGACCGCCCTCGCCCGGATGGACGCGCTGACGCCCTTCACGGCCCGGAACGATCCGTAGTAGACGTCCAGGTCGCGGACGACGATCTTCGTGGGCGCCTCGTCCCGTGTCACCGATCCGACGACCGGCGAAGGGCCGGGCGACTCGGACGCCTGCATCTCGATCGTCATCAGCTCCTCGGTCATCGGCGCTCGCAGGCTGGCGGACCGGCGCAGGTGCGACGCAAGGGGGCGCCTGGCGGCCGGGGCGTCGCGGGCACGCCTCCCCGCGGGGTCAACCGATCCTGCGGGCCGTCGCTGAACGCCCTGTGTTTCCTGGATTAACAACGGGTCAAGGACCGGTCGGCCTCGACCGTTCCCAGAGCCGCAGCATGCACGGTCGAGGGCACGCGATGGTGGACGCGGGGTGGCACACTGGCGCTGCGCCGCCGGGGCGTTGACGTCGTGAGTGCGCCGGCCTGTCGGACGCACCAGGACGGGCGCGCGGCCACCCGCAGGAGCGAGGCATTCGGATGGGCAAGAAGAGACGCGATCCCGCGAGCGTGGAGCCGTCCTCATCGACAGGCGGCCCCGACGTCGCCGCCGGGACGGCCGAGGAGGCTCGTGCCGCGAAGGAGGCGAAGGAGATCGGGAAGCGGATCGCCGTGCTCGACGAGGCCACGGCCGACCGGCGCGCGCGCGTGGAGCGGCGCCGCGACCGCCTCGCGATCGCCGAGCGGCAGCTCCGGGAGACGGAGCGGGAGCTCGCGGCGGCGCTGCGGCAGGCTCGAGCGCTCGGGCTTGCGGTTCCTGGTTCGATCGCGAACGCCACTTCGCGGCCTCGGCGGACATCCGTGCCCGCCGCGACCGCTTCTTCGCTCCCGAAGCCGCCCGGCACGACCGTGCGGGCGCGGAAGCCTGTGGTGGATGGCCCCG
>CAIYQJ010000026.1 GCA_903928275.1 uncultured Chloroflexota bacterium | reverse complement strand
GCGGAAGGCGTCCGGCCGAGAGCGGACAGGCGTGGAAGCGCTTCAGGCGCCATGGCAGGAGCACCTGCGTCGTCGCGGCGCGCGGCCGGCACGGGCGCCGCGACGGCCACCGGACGCGATGAGACGGGCCATGGTCGTTGCCTCGCGGACGTTCCCCTACGCCCCGAGGCCCTCGGCGTCGCCGTAGGCCCAGACGTCGAGGGCGTCGAGGTCGATCGCGTCGATCCCGTTCGTCGCGAGGGCCGCCGCGATCTGCGCCCGATGCTCGGTCGCGTGGTGGATCGCCTGGCCGAGGATCGTCGATCGCGCCCGGACCTCCGTCCCGCGGTAGGGGAAGGCGGCGGGCCCGTCCGGCACGGAGGCCTGGGCGCGGATCCGGGCGTCGTGGGCTGCGCAGCGCGCGGCGAGCTCATCGAGCTCGGCCGCCGTCGCCGGCGGCGCCGTCCGCTCCGGGCGCGACACGCCCTCGAGGCGCGCCGCATATCCCCCGGCGGCCCTCTCGATGTGCTCGGCGATCATCGCGACCGTCCACTCGTTCCGGGGCGACGCGAGCGCGAGCGCCGTGTCCGGCAGCTCGGCGAGTCGGGCGAAGATCATGGCGTTCGCCCACGCCATGTGGCGCAGGAGTCGGTCCAGGGTCGGGTCGGCGGTCGGTTCGGGCATCGCTCGCTGGGACCTCCATCGCTCCGATATCGATCCCGCTCACGGCAGCGGAGGGCACGCTGCACTTCCCGCGACCCGCGGATCGATCCCCAGATGATGCGCCCGCCGCACGGAGATGGCCATCACCGGGGGTCGGCCGGCCGTGGGCCCGGAAGCCATCGCGGCCACGGCCCGGAGCTCGTACGCGGCGCTGCCCGACATGCAGGTGTACATGGACGCCCTGCTCGTCGAGGGCGGCCGGATCGCCTACCACTGGACCTTCACCGGCACGAACACCGGGCCGGGCGGCGCCGGGAAGGCCGTGCGCGTCGTCGGCTACGAGGAGGGGACGCTCGACGACGACGTGCTCATGGCGGCCTCCGCCGGCCACTGCGACCAGGCCGAATACGACCGTCAGCTCCGGCACGGCGTCTGACGGGCCGGGGAGATCGAAACGGGCCGGTGCCGGGACCGCACGGACGGGGGACGGACGGGGGCAGGAGCCCCACCCGTTCCCCGGCCCGGGCTCGTCGGCCGCCGCCGCAGCGCATGCAACGGCGGCCGACGCTGACTCACATCGGGGGCGTGAGGCTCCCGACCTGCATCATCCCCTTGAGTCCGTCGTTGATCCCCGAGTGGGCCACGACCCTGCCGTCGCGGAGCCGATACAGGCTCCACATCTCGAAGTCGATCTTCGCGCCGTTCGGCTCGGGCGCCCCGAGGAAGGCGGCCCCACCGGTGTTCGTGCCGGTCACGCGCGCTCGGATCACGACCTGGTCGCCGTCGCCGACGAGGTCGAGGATCGTCACGCGGCGGTCGGGGAAGGCCGCCATGACGCCCATGTGAGACATCTTCGACCCGGCGAGGCCGAGCGGCAGGCCCGGGGTGGCGCTCTGCGCGTTGTCGAAGTCGGGCGCGAAGTACTGGTCGAGTGCGTCGAGCTCGTTGCTGTCCCACGCCTCTTCGATGCTCCGCACGACCTGCTTGTTGTCCACCACGATCGGCTCCTTCCTGGTTGGCGCCGGCGTCCGTCCGTCCGCGGACCGTCGAGCCGGGTTCACGGGGACGACGAACAGGCGCGTCGAGAATCGACATCCGATCGCGCCGGCGGTCCAGGACCGTCGGCCGCGCCTCCCGTCCGGCACGTCCCGCGGCGACGACCTACCCGCTCGCCGGGACCGTCGCCGCGGCACCCGCCGGATCGTGACCGGCCGCGAGCCGTCGGTACGAATCGAGCTGGGCCGCGACATCGGCGTCGCTCCAGCCGAGCAGCTCCGCCGCGATCGCGGCGGCGGACGGCGCCGCCGCCAGCCCGTGGTCGTCGCTGAAGAGCAGGAGCCCGGTCCGTCGGTCGAGGATGTCGGCAAGGGTGATCGCCATCCCGTTGTCCACGGCGAGCCGGACCTCGCCGCGCAGCGCGTCGGAGCCCGGGGCGAGCGGCTCGAGCCAGCGGGGGTCGGCATCGCCGAGTCGAAGGAGGTCCTCGACACGCGATCCGTAGAGCCAGCTGATGCGCTCCGCGGCCGCCGGCGACACGCCGCGGGCGCCGAGCGCCGTGACGGTGTGGTCGCGGAAGGTGGCGAAGTCACGACCGCCCAGGCCCCCGCCGGGCAGCGGCACCTCGGCCGTGCGCCGGCTGTCGCCGAGGTCGCGACCGAGCTCCTCGCCCACGTGGACCATCACCCGCTCGGCCATGCGGCGGTATGTCGTCAGCTTGCCGCCGACGACGGAGATCAGACCCTCCGGGCTGCGCCAGACCTCGTCGTGGCGCGACGTGTCGCGGGGAGCCTTGCCCTCCTCCGCGATGAGCGGGCGCAGGCCGGCCCATGTCGCGAGCACGTCGGACTCCGTGAGCGCCAGTGATGGGAAGCATTCCTGCGCCATCCGCAGGACATCCTCGATCGCGGCCCTGTCGGCCAGCGGCCCGTCCAGCGGGCCGTCGTATGCGACGTCGGACGTCCCGACGTAGACGTAGCTCCAGCGGCGGATCGCGAACCCCTCGCGGCCCGACGGCGACTTGAGGGCGAGGGCGCCCTGCAGGGGCAGGCGCTCCGCGCGGAAGAGCAGGTGGATGCCCTTGCTCGGCAGCACGTGCCTGGGAGCCGGGGAGTCGCCGAGGCCGATCGTCGCCTCCGCCCACGGCCCGGTGGCGTTCACGACGACCGTGGCCCGCGCCTCGCGGACCCGGCCGTCGAGCTCATCACGCACGCGCGCCCCGACGAGCCTGCCCTCCTCCACGAGGAACGAGGTCACCGCCGCCCGGTTCGCCACCAGGGCGCTGTGGTCCGCGGCCGAGATCGCGTTCTCGAGGGTGAGCCGCGCGTCGTCGGTGATGTACTCCATGAACTCGAAGCCACCGGTCAGGGGCTCCCGGAGCGCGGGCGCCCGTTCGCGGATCTGGTTCGCGCTCAGCACCCGGTGTCGCTCCTCCGGCTTCGATCCGGCAAGCTTGTCGAACATGGTGAACCCGACCCGGAACTTGGCCTTGCTGTCGCCCTTGTAGAGCGGGAAGAGGAACGGCAGCGGGTGCACGAGGTGGGGCGCGATGGCGACGAGCGCCTTGCGCTCGTGGGCGGACTCGCGGACGAGGGCCACGTCGCCGTAGGCGAGATAGCGGACCCCGCCGTGCACGAGCTTGGACGACCGGCTCGAGGTTCCCGAACCGAAGTCGGCCTTCTCGACGAGGCCCACCGACAGGCCACGCAGCGCAGCATCCCGCGCGATGCCGCACCCGGTGATGCCGCCGCCGACGACGAGCAGGTCGAGGGGTCGGCCGGCCATGGCGTCGAGCGCCGCGAGGCGCTCGACCGGGCCGAACGGACGGCTGTCCATGGCCGCCCCTACCGCGTCGCTGCTGCGTAGGCGCGCACGGCATCGACCGCATGGCGCCACGCCTGGTAGCGCTCCTCGAGACCGGCCGCACCCGGGCCGGGCTCGAACACCGTGCCGGGCAGTCGTGTCGCCCGGATCTCCTCGACGTCCTGCCAGAACCCGACCGCGAGGCCCGCCATGCTCGCGATCCCGAGCGAGGTGGCCTGGTTCGTGCTCGGCCGTTCGACGGGGATGCCGAGGACGTCGGCCTGCGCCTGGAGGAACAGGTCGTTGGCCGCCATGCCCCCGTCCACCCGGAGGCGACCGAAGGCCGGCGCCGGCGAGTCGGTGCGCAGTGCCTCCACGACCTCCCGGGTGCGGAACGCCACGCCCTCGAGGAGCGCGCGGGCGACGTGGGCGCGGGTGGTCGCACGGGTCAGCCCGAGGAGCGCGCCCTTCGCCGACGGGTCCATGTACGGCGAGCCGAGACCCTGGAGGGCGGGGACGAACGCCACCCCGCCCGCGTCGGGCACCGATGCCGCCAGATCCTGGCTCTCCGCCGGCGACTCCATCAGCCGGAGCGCGCTGCCCCAGCCGACGACCGCGCCGCCGGTGATGACGGTGCCTTCGAGCAGGTACGAGTCGACGGTGCCGATCCGCCACAGACCGAGCGGGTAGCCGCCCGTCCCGTTCACCCACTGGCCGCCCGTGTTGACATCGACCATGACGGACGTGCCGTACGTGGCCTTGCCGTCCCCGGGCTCGAGACAGAGCTGGCCGAACATGGCCGCCTGCTGGTCGCCGGCGCACGCGGCGACCGGGACGCCGGCTCCCCCGAACAGGTCTGGATCAGCATCGCCGTAGACGCCGCTCGACGGCGAAACCGTGGCGAGCTGGTCGACCGACAGGCCGAGCATCCCAACGAGCTGCGGGGACCACGAGCCCGTGGCCGGGTCCCACATCGATGTCGTGGATGCGTTCGACGTGTCGGTGACGAACGCCGCGCCGCCGGTGAGCATCCAGATGAGCCAGGTGTCCAGGGTGCCCACGACGGCGTCACCGGCGAGGACCTTCTCGCGGGCCCCGGGGACGTTCTGGAGGAGCCACTCGACCTTCGTGAGCGAGGCGAGCGGGCTCACCGGGAACCCGACGAGGGGGCTCAGCTCGAGGCAGCGCGGGTAGGTGCGGAGGTCCTGCCACACGAGCGCGTTGTGGAGCGGTCGCCCCGTCGCGCGGTCCCAGACGAGGGTGGTCGCGCGCTGGCCGGTCACGCCGGCCGCCGCCACCATGCCTCCCGCCGCCCCCGCGCGGGCCATCGTCTCCGCCATCAGGCCGCGGGTCACCGCCCAGATCTCCTCCGGGTCGTGCTCGAGCAGCCCGGGCGCGGGCGTGAGCTGCGTGAACTCCCGGTACGCGCTCGCGACCTCCCGGCCGCTGCGGTCGTACAGGATGGTGCGGATCCCCGTGGTCCCGGCGTCGATGGCGAGAACAAGCGACGTGGCCATGTCCATCCTCCTAGTGGTCCGTCTCGCCGGGCGCCGGATCGACCGGCAGCAGGGAGCCCGGGTTCATGAGGCCGAGTGGATCGAGGGCGGTCTTCACCCTGCGGAGCAGCTCGTACGATGTGCCGAGGTCTCGCGGGACCCAGCGCGCGCGGAACCTCCCGACGCCGTGGTGGTGAGAGATCGTCCCGCCGAGCGCGAGCGTGGTCTCCATCACGCGCGACCAGATCGCCTCGTAGACGCGCGCGGCATCGTCGGCGTCCCGCCGCGGCTGCGCGGCGAGCACGAAGTAGAGGTTCGTGCCCTGCGGATAGCTGTGCGAGGAGTGGCCGGAGGCGTAGACCATCTCCGGCACCTCGTCGACGAGACGGCCGATCGCCTGCTCGTAGATGTCGGCGATGCCGGTCCAGGGCGCCGCCACCTCGATCGTGTCGATGATCACCCCGCGGCGGATGTACGCCTCGTACTCGGCCACGTCGTTGCGGTGCTCGAGCCACGCCTCGACGGGCGCCGGGCCGAGCGGGCGAAGGCCTGCCGCCCGCGCCATCGTGTCGACCGCGGTGCCCTCGGCCTGCGCGTACCCCACCGGGCCCTCCGAGAGCAGGAGGAGGATGCACTCGCCCTCCGCAACGCTCCCGTGGAAGCTGCGCTGCGCCTCCGTCGCGTCGTGGAGACGGACGACCGCCGGCTTCCAGCCCTCGCGCATGACGCGGCGGACGAGATCGAGGCCGACCCGCATCGATCCGACCGCATAAGCCTGCAGCCAGCGATCGGGAGGTCGGGGAACGACCTTGAGGGTCACCTCCGTGACGATCCCGAACGCACCCTCGGACCCGATCCATAGCTGGCGCAGGTCCGGCCCCACGGCACGACGCGGCTGGCTCGCGACCCGGACCACGGTGCCATCCGCGAGGACGGCCTCGAGCCCGGCGACGAGGTCCTCGATGCTGCCGTAACGGGTGGAGAACTGGCCGGAGCTGCGCGTCGCCACGAGGCCGCCGACCTGGGCGAGATCGATCGACTGCGGATAGTGGCCGCACGTGTAGCCGCGCTCCCCCAGCCAGGCCTCAAGGGTCGCGAGCGGCACGCCCGCCTGGACGGTGACGGTGAGGTCCTCCTCATCGAGGCCCAGGATCCGGTCCATCGCCCACGTGTCGACGATGACCGATCCGGGCACGGGCGCCGACCCGCCCTGGACGCCAGAGCCGCCGCCATACGGGATGACCGGCACGCCGCGGCCGACGAGATACGCGAGCGCCGCCGACACCTCGTCGGTGGACCGCGGCCGCACGACGCACAGCGGCGGGACCGCCTCCCGGCCGAGCACCTGCTGCAGGAGTGGAAGCGGCGACATGTCCAGGCTGCGGACCGCGAGGACCTCGGGCGAATCGAGGACCTGCCTGGAGCCCAGCCGCGAGCGGAGACCGGTGATGAGGTCGTCGACGGGCTGGGTCACGGCAGGGTGCTCCTTCTCACGTGTGGGCCGCGAGCTCGAGGCCGGCGACGAGCACACCGAGGCCTCGCTCGAACTCCGCGTCGTTGTCGAACGTGGCGATGAACGCGGCGAGCGGCGCGAGGTGCGGCACGTCCGCCGACGTGAGCGTCCCGGCCCTGGTGGGCGGGATGGTGCCCGCGGCCCTCGCCTCGGTGTGCCGGACCTCCCACAGCACGTAGCCGAGGACGTAGCTCCGCACCAGCAGGAACGCGGTGAACGCGTCCTGGGGCGCGAAGCCCGCACCCCCGAGGACGTCGAGGACGTCCTCGGTGTGGCGCCTGGCGGCGGGACTGCCGAGCCCCAGCGCGCCGAACAGCGGAATCGCGCTCGGGTGCGCGAGCGCGTTGGCGCGGAGCGCGCGGGCGACATCGGCGACCGCCCCGGCCCGGTTCCCCGGTTCGCCGCGCCGGAGCCGGACCTCCGCGAGGACGTGCTCGGCGAGCCCCTCGAGCAGCGCCGCCTTGCCGGGGACGTGGTGGTAGAGCGACATGGCCTCGACGTCCAGCTCGGCGGCGATCTTCCGCATGCTCAGCGCCTCGAGCCCGTTCGCGTCCATGAGCCGGAGCGCCGCCGCGAGGATGCGATCCCGGTCCAGCGGGATGTGGTCACCCGTCGCCCGCGATGTACGCCGAGCGCCAGTCCGAGGCGTCGGGATACCGATCGTCATCAGTGCATCTTACGCCGTAAGGTCTACGCCGCGGGCGGTGGCAGGAGCGCCCCAGGGGCGTCGAGCACGGGGCGCGGAGGTCCGCGGGGGCCTCTCGCTGCTGGATGGAGTTCCCTGCCCGTCTCCCGCTCGACGCGCCGCTACCTCGTCGCTACCCGGCCCACGTGTAGCCCCCGTCCACGTAGAGAGTCTGTCCGGTGATGAACGACGCCTTGTCGCCGAGCAGGAAGACGATCGCGCCCACCACGTCCTCCACCTGCGCAAGACGCCGCATGGGCACCCTGTCCAGCACCTCGAGGTCGAGCGTGCCCGCCGCGAGCTGATCGCGGATGAGCGGCGTGTCGGTCCACGAGGGGCCCACGGCGTTCACGCGGATCGGTCGGGCGGCCCACTCGACGGCGAGCACGCGCGTGATCCCCACGACGCCGGACTTCGCCGCCGAGTAGGCGACACGACCCGGCAGTGCGCGGGTGGCAAGGACCGAGGCGAGGTTGACGATGGCCGATCCCGGCGGCATGTGGGGATACGCCGCCTGGCAGGCGTAGAAGGTCCCGCTCAGGTCGATGTCGATCACTCGCCGCCAGTCGGCCTCGGGAAGCTGGTCCGACGGTCCCGTGCGGTTGATCCCCGCGCTGTTGACGAGCCCGTCGATCGGGCCGAAGCGGTCCGCCAGCCCGGCGAACGCCGCCCGGAGCTCGTCCGGGTGCGTCACGTCGGCACGCACGAACGCGACACCCACCTCTTCGGCCACGGCCTGCCCGGCAGGGTCCGCGTCGAGGATCTCGCACTGCCAGCCCTCCCGCCTCAGCTCGCGCACGACCCCGAGCCCGATCCCTTTCGCTCCGCCGGTGACGACCGCGTGCTTCATCGAGTCCATCCTCCCCTGCCACCGCCGATGCGCGGCACGTCCCGCCGACACGACGCACCCGCTCGCCGGCATCATCGTCCCACCTTCGCGGGACGGGGCGACAACGCCTGGCGCATCCCCCGACGATCGCGCCCCCCGCGGGGCGTCAGAATGGGCGGGACCGACGAACGGGCCACCGGAGCGACCCTGGGGAGGACCGCGCGGACATGACGGAGACGATGCGGGCGGCGCGCTGGCATGGTCGCGGCGACGTGCGCGTCGAGGACGTCCCGATCCCGCGTCCGGGCCCCGGCGAGATCCTGCTCCGCGTGAGCTGGTGCGGCATCTGCGGGACCGACGTCGAGGAGTGCCGCGACGGCCCGGTCGTCATCCCGGTGGACAGTCCCAACCCGCTCACCGGGCAGCGTGCCCCGGTCACTCTCGGTCACGAGTTCGCGGGAGAGGTGGTCGAGCTGGGACCGGATGTCGAGGGGTTCGCCGCCGGTGACCGGGTCGTGCCGGACGTCTGCCTGTTCTGCGGGCGATGCCACTTCTGCCGCCGCCACGAGTACGCGCTGTGCCTCGACTGGGCCGCGATCGGCCTGCACGGTGACGGCGGCCTCGCGGAGTTCGTCAGGGTGCCCGCGCGACAGTGCGTGCGCCTGCCGGCGGAGATCAGCGACGAGGAGGCCGCACTCATCGAGACGACCGAGGTCGCGGTCCGGGCGGTGCGCCACGGAGGTGTCCGTCTCGGCGACAGCGTGGTCGTCGTGGGCGACGGAGCGGTCGGGCTGATCACGCTCCAGGTCGCCCGGGCGGCGGGCGCGACGACGGTCGTCCTCCTCGGCCACCGTGCCCAGCGCCTCGACCTCGGCCGGCGCCTCGGCGCGGACGCGGCGCTCGACACGAGGGATCCCACCTGGGCGCGTTCGCTCGAGGGCCTGACGGGCGGGCTCGGCGCCGACGTGGCGATCGAATGCGGCGGGCGCGAGCAGGCGATCGGCGACTCGATCGCGGCGACGAGGAAGGGTGGACGGATCGTCCTCCTGGCCGTCCTCGGGACCCCGGTCAAGGTGGACACGTGGGCGATCGTCGCGGGCGAGCGCACGCTGACGGGCAGCGTCCAGCACCACTTCGACGAAGACCTCCCGATCGCGGTGGACCTCATGGCATCGGGTCGGGTGGACGTGCGTCCCCTGATCACGCGGCGCATCGCGCTCGACCGGGTCGTGACCGAGGGCTTCGCCGCCCTGGATCCGGGCGGGTCGGACATCAAGATCCTTGTCTCGACCCGGGTCTCCGGCGAGACGACGCTCGGGCAGGCCCGGGAAGCTGCGTCAGCGGCCGCGGATCCTCCGAACGGACGGACCGGCGCCGACCGTCCGTAGGCCCGGCGAGGGATAGCCGGGCGGACCGGCGCCGCCCGGCCGCAGGCCGGGCCGGGGATAGCCGGGAGCGGATCCGCCCACGACCGGGCCAGCCAGCCGCATGTGCGAGGGCGGCGGGATCAGGCCCCGGACGCCACCTCCCGCGGGCGCACCCACATCCCGGCCGCGGGCACGTTCATCGCGGTCACTTCAGGGATTCGGGGACCGGACGGAGGCGCGCTGCCAGCTGCTGTGCCTGGGTCTGCCAGGGCTTCAGCCCCGCGGGCCGTTCGTCTGCGGCCATCGCGACCTCGAGCTTCGCGCCCGTGGTCATGGTGAACGATGCGATGGTGGGGCGGTCGCCGAGGCCCTTCACGTCGTCCCCCAGGGCCGCCTCGCGCAGGTCATCGAGCTGTGCCACGGGCAGGACGTCCGCGATGTTGAGCGGCAGGCCCTTGCGCGTCGTGAAGACCGTCGTCACCCAGGCGCCGTAGCACTTCTTCCAGGCGGTCGTCACACCCGGGAACTGCCCGTCGGACAGGCGGACGCGCGCCTTGAACACGGCCGGGTGCCTGATGGTCATGACGCGTTTGACGACCAGCAGGACGAGGATCAACGCGAGGATGACGCCGGCTTCGATGCCGAGCATGGCCAGGATCGCGATCGCCATGTATCCCTCCGGCGGAAGGACAGGCGCGAGTCGTCCGGCGCTCGGGCACCGGGTTCACGGCTACCCGAGCGCGACTCGGCCGTCAGTCGTGCTCGTTGCCCGCGACGAACGTCCGGCTCTGGCGCGGCGGCAGCTTCATCCGCGCGGGGTCGATCTCGTAGGTCCAGGGCAGCCCCGAGTTCTTCCAGCCGTTCTTCATCCGCATCCCGTCGAAGACGCTGTCGGGATCCTTGACCGCGCTGCCCTCCATCCCGTCGAGGATGTTGTAGACGCGGGTGAACCCCGCGGCGGCGAGCGCGTTGATCGCCATCGCGCTCCGGCCGCCCGAGCGGCACGAGGCGAGGATCGTGTCGTCCGGCCCGGCCCAGGCCTTCACCTCGGCCACGAAGTCCGGGTTCATCTCCCAGCGCAGGCTCTTCTTCTCGGGGTCCCACTCGTACGTCTGGAGGGCCAGGGGGATGTTCGTGGCCATCGGGGCATGCCCCACGAAGACGAACTCCTCCGGCGTCCGAACGTCGAGGATCCGCAGGCCGGGGTCGGCCTGCCACAGGTCGTAGGCCTCCTTCGCGGTGACGTAGAGACCCAGGCTCGTCTGCCGCGCAGGGGCGATCTCGCGGATGGGTTCGGTGTCGGCCATCGTCATCTCCCGGTCTGGTGGACGGGCCCTGCCCGCCGGACGACCGGAGAGCAGGGCCCCTGCGTGTCGGTGCAGGACTACCCGAGCCGGACTCCTTCGACCTCGAGCCCGCCGCCGGCGGGGAGCTTGCTCCAGCTCCGGCGCGCCCACTCCTCCTTGAGCACTTCCTCGAAGGCCTTCTCGAGGAAGTCCGGGCGGGCCCACTCGTCCACGTCGAAGTCGTTCTTGATGTAGCCGTGGCTGAACATGAAGTCCTTGCCGATCCTGATGCACTGCATGTTCTGCGCGCTCAGGCTCGGCACCATGTCCACGTCCTTGATGCCCTCGTACGTGTCCTCGGCATCGAGGTAGAACGTCTGCCGGTTGAGGATCGCTCCTGCGGCGTGCTTGTTCTCGTTCGCCCAGCGCCCAACCTTGATCATCGCCTTCAGGTAGGCGATGACGAGCTCAGGGTGCTCGTCGGCCATCACGTCGGTGCAGGTGATGACGGCCGGGGTGTTGGCGACCTGGATCCTCCAGTCCGGGTACTTCGACAGGTCCTCGATCATCGCGATCTGGCCCGTCGCCTCCTGGAGGTGCTGGAAGACCTTGCTCTGCGTGTAGATGGCGTCGACGGTGCCGGCCAGGAGCGCCTTCTCCAGCGGGCGGAATGCGTAGTCATGCTTGTGGTCGCGACGCATCCACAGCTCGGACGGGTTGTTCATCGTGACCTGGAGCATCTCGGGCTTGTCGTACCAGTCGTCCGGGTACGGGAACTCGACGAGCTCGATGTCATCCATCGTCATGTCGTGCAGCATGAGCATGTTCTCGATGCCCATGTGCTCCTGGATCCGCCACCAGTCGTTCTTGATCGTGTTCAGGCTCTTGCTGATGCCGATCCTCTTGCCGCGGAGGTCCTCCATCCGGAAGATCCGGTCGCTGGCGCGGACCGCCATGCAGCCGCCCTCGTAGACCCATGTCGCCCCCAGCAGCACCGTGCGGCGGAGGTCGGCATTGACGTGGATCGGCGGGTAGAGGCCGCCGAAGCGGATCAGGTTGTCGAGGTTGTGGATGTAGTGCGGGTACCAGTTGTTCTCGGGCGCGTGGCGGAAGTAGGCGTACTCGACGCCGATCTTCTTGAACTCCTCGCGGCACCACCCCAGCTCCTGGTCGACGTTGTTGGCGGACACCATGGGGCAGTTGGTGAACCAGACCTCGTTCCAGTTGAGGGGCACGGTGGTGGAGACTCTTTCGGCCATGCGCGTCGCTCCTTGCTTTGGGAAGTCCGGATGTTCGCCACCGGGCGGCAGCTGGCGCGGTCGCTCCTCCACCTTCACCCCGACACGCGGCTGTCGTCATCGCCCGAACGGGGTGACGACGCGCCACGCGCGGCCTCACCCGGATCCTGCGCGCCCCTCGACGATGCCTGCGCCCCGGGCCCGCCTGCCGCGATCAGCTCGAGCGAGAGGCGCGCATCGAGAGCCTCCAGGATCTCGACGCTCTCCGCGCTCGTGCCCGGCTGACCCGCCCGCCCGCGAACGAAGGCGAGGACGTCGGTGAGGACAGCGACCAGCTCGTCGCCGCCGGGCGTGCGGAGCGCGAACGCAACGATCGCCTCGGGCACGCGGGGGTGGATCCGGTCGGGCCCGAGGATGGCGAGCACGCCGGCGCGGTCGAGGAGGTCCCGCGCACCGGGCTGGAGGTGCGCGAGCCAGAGCTCGATGCCGTCGGAAGCCAGGCGCTGGTCGAGATCCCCGATCGCCTCCACCACCGGCACGTCGATCTCGGGCGTGAGTGCGAGGTCGAGTACGACGACCGTGGGGTGCGGCTCCACGCGCGCGGCGGCGGCGATGACCGCATCGCGCACCGCGGCGACGTTCGCGAAGAAGAGCATCTGGTCCGGGCGGACGACGAGCAGCCCGGGAAGCGCCTCCTCCGGCTCGATCCCGAGGTCCGCGGGCTCCACGCCGCCGTTCGCCCGACCGAGGAACGTGAGGCGCGGCTGGCTCGCGCGCCACACGAGCATGACCAGCGAGACGACGACGGCGATCCCGAGCGCCTGGAGTGTCGGCACCACGAGGACGCCCACCAGGGCGATCGTCGCGAGCCAGAAGTCCACCCGCCGCAGCTGCCACAGCTGCCGCATCTTCGCGACCTTCATCATCGAGGAGACGGCGACGATGACGATGGCCCCGAGGGTCGCTTCCGGCAGTGGCGCGAAGAGGGGCGTGAGGAAGAGGGCGACGAGCGCCGTCGCGCCGGCCGCGGTGACGAGCGAGAGGGGCGTCTTCGCCCCGGCCCGGTCATTCGCGGCCGACTTCGAGAGCGACGAGCCGATCGGAAACCCCGAGAAGAGGCCGGCACCCGTGTTTGACGCACCGATCGCGATGAGCTCGCGGTTCGGGTCGATCTTCCCGCCGTGCTCCCTCGCGAACTCGTTCGCCGGGCCGATCGCCTCGGCGAAGGCGACGAGCATGATCCCGAGCGCCCCCGCGAAGAGCAGGGGAAGCGCGTCGAGGCCCACGTGCGGCAGCGACGGGCCGGCGAGCCCGGCGGGGAGCGGGCCGACGACCCTGACGCCGTGCGCCTCCAGGCCGAACGCGACCGACACTGCGATCGCGCCGATCAGGATGACGAGCGCGGAGGGGATCCGGGGCAGGACCTTCTCGAGCGCGACCATCGCGACGATGCAGGCGACGCCCACCGCCAGCGTGAGGAGGTCGGTGTCCTTCAGCTTGGGGATCATGTCCCGGACGAGGAGGATCGCCGTGTCGCCGTGGGCCTCGATGCCGAGGATCTTCGGGATCTGCTTGATCGTGATGAGGAGCGCGAGACCGAAGACGAACCCGACCAGCACGGACTCGGAGAAGAACTGGGCGATCCGCCCGAGCCGCAGGAGCCCTGCGCCGATCGACAGGAGCCCGGCGAGGATCGCGAGCGCAGCCGTGAGGGCGATGTACTCGGGCGTGTCGGGGATCGCGATCCCGGAGATCGTCGCCGCCGACATGATCGCGACGGCTGAGCTGACGGCGACCACGAGCTGGCGGGAGCCGCCGAGGACCGCGTAGCCGAGGAGCGCGGCCGGGGCGGCGTAGAAGGCGTACTCGGGGGGCACGCCCGCGAGCTGGGCGTAGGCCATGCCCTCCGGGACGAGGATCGCGCAGACGGTGAGCCCGGCGATGACGTCGAACGGGAGCCAGCCGCGCTGGTAGCCGGGCACCCATGACAGGATCGGCCAGGAACGTTCGGCGGTGGGCTCCGAGCGACCCCGGGTCATGGCGGTGCCGAGCGGGCGACGGCCGCGGCCTGGCACGGAGCGGTCGGCCCGGGATCGCGTCGAACGACCGCGGGCCGACCGGTGGACGTGTCCGTGGGTCAGGCCTCGGCGGCCGTGGCGTCGGCCGGCGCGACCGCCGCGACCGCCTCGAGCGCCTCGTCGGAGACGGCATGAGTCTCCGGCACCCCACCGAGGTCCGTGAGCTCGTGGGAGAGCATCGCGGCCTCTTCCTCGGTCTCCGCCATGAGGCCCACGGCGGCCCTGCCGCCGGCGAGCGCCGCGGCGATCCGCTCGCGGTCCTCGTCCGTCAGCCCGAGGCCCTGGTGGTGGAAGTGGCCGAGGATGCCGCCGCCGACGAGCCCCGCGAGCAGCGTGGGCGGCGCGACGACCGCGAGGACGAGGCCGATGCCCGCGCCCTTGCCGCCGCTGCGCTTGCCGAGCTTGTGCTCCTTCACCTGGCCGTCGTCGTCGGAGACGAGGACGCCGATCGCGCCGAGTCGGACGTCATTCGCCTGGCCCCAGGCCTTGAGGGCCTCGACCCCGACGTCCGCCGCCGCCTCGTCGGGGAAGATCCCCAGGACCAGCCGCTTGTCTGCCATCCGATGCTCCTTCGGTGTGGGATGCGGGACGTGGGTCAGGCGGTCTGCGAGGACGCCGCCTCGAGCTCGGCGCTCACCTCGGCGAGGACCTCCGGCGGGACGACCGCCCGGGTCACGAGGAAGCCACCGGCCGCACCGATCGCGTCCTTCAGGTCCTCCGCCCAGCGGTGCTCGAAGAGGAGGACGAGCCCCGAGGTGCCGAGCGGCAGCGAGTCGGCGATCTCCTCGAGATCTCCGGGAGTGAAGAGGGCCTTCAGCTCGACGAGGAGGTGAGCGAACGAGGCGAACCGCGGGTCGTCGGTGTTGCTGAGCTCGACGACGACGGCCGCGCCTTCCGCGTCCCGCGTGACGAACACGACGTCGACGAGCCGGATGATCCCCTTGTCGACGACCTTCTCGATCTGCGCGGCGATGCTGCCGTCGAAGCGGTCGCCATCGAAGCCGATGACGAGGTACTCGAGCGGACCGAGCGTCATGGGTGTCCTCCCCCTGCGATGGATGCTTCCGAGGATCGACGGCCGCCCCGGGATCGTGCGACGGCCGTCATGACCGACCGAACGCCCGAGCCGAGGAGACGGCCGACCCCGACACGAGAGCCAGTGAAGCGCTCGCGGCCGATGCCCGCATCATCCCGACGAGGTGATGCGGGCCGACGCCCGGACGGCTGGAATGGACTCGATGGTCGCGACCCGACCGCGCCCTCAGATCGATGGGGTAGACCGGATGACGACACCGTCCGTGGAAGAGGCATTCCGTCGGCTGACGATCGGGGACCTGGGCATGTCCGGGGTGATCGCGGACCTGGAGGACAGCATGGGCGACCGGTACCGGCTCGACGAGCGGACCGAGTCCCTCCTCCGGATCGGCGCGCTCGTGGCGCTCGACGCACCGCCTTCGTCGTACCGGACCGCGGTCGATGCCGCGGAGCGGGCGGGCGCGAGCCTCGAGGAGCTGCTCGCCGCCCTCCTCGCGGTCGCCGAACTCGTCGGGTCCGCCCGGGTCGTCTCGGCCGCCCCGAGGATCGCGCTCGCCGCCGGCTACGACGTCGAGGAGGCCCTGGAGCGGGCCGACCCGCTCGAGCGCGGGCCCGTGTCGCTCGCCGACGCGTCGGGGGCCGGGCCCCGATGGGGCTAGCGCGCGGCCGGGCTCAGCGGGGACGCCGACCTGATCGCGTGGCCCCGTCCACCCGGTGACCGGGCAGCGAAGGAGCTCGGCGGTGGAACTGGTCGATCGAGGCAGCCGGCGCTCCCGCGACGGCCTGCGCCCCCGCCCGAACCTTGATCCTGTCGAGGAGCCGGAGTGAAGAGAGGCGCGACGAGCGGAGCCTGGGTGAGGCGGGTCGAGCACTGGATGCCCGGCGTCCGAGCACTCCGCGTCTACGAGCGAGCATGGCTGTCGCGTGACCTGATCGCCGGCGTCGTCCTCGTCACGTTGCTCGTTCCGCAGGGGATGGCGTACGCGGAGCTGGCAGGGCTGCCGCCGATCACCGGCCTCTACACCACGGTCGTCTGCCTCGTCGCCTACGCGCTCGTCGGGCCTTCGCCGGTCCTGGTCCTGGGTCCCGATTCGGCGCTGGGGCCGATGATCGCCGCGACGATCATCCCGCTCGCGGCAGGCGACGAGCAGACGGCCATCGCACTCGCCGGCATGCTCGCGCTCCTCGTCGGCGTCATCACCGTCGGCGCGGGCCTGGCGAAGCTCGGCTTCGTGGCCGACCTCCTGTCGAACCCGGTGCGGACCGGATACATGGCGGGGCTCGCGGTCACCATCTTCATCGGCCAGCTGCCCAAGCTCTTCGGGTTCTCCACGGACGCCAGCGGCCTCGCCGGGGAAGCGGTCGCGTTCCTCGGGGGCCTCGATCAGACGAACGCCTGGGCGCTCGGGATCGGCCTCCTGAGCCTCGCGATCATCCTCGGTCTCAAGCGGTTCAGACCGCGAACGCCCGGCATCCTCGTCGCTGTCGTCCTGTCGATCGGGGTGTCGATGGTGCTCGACCTGGCTTCGCGAGGCGTGTCGGTGATCGGCGTCCTTCCCCAGGGGTTCCCGGTCCCGGCCATGCCGTCCGCGGAGATGTCGGATATCCCGCTCCTCTTCGCGGCGGCGCTCGGCATCTCGCTCGTCGCCATCGGCGACACGATCTCCACGTCCGGCGGGTTCGCCGCACGTGGCGGTTACGAGGTGGACGGGAACCAGGAGCTCGCGGGAATCGGCTCGGCGAACCTCGCGGCCGGCCTCTTCTCCGGCTTCCCCGTGAGCACGAGCGGGTCCCGGACGGCCGTCGCCGCGCAGTCGGGCGCGAAGACCCAGCTGACGGGCCTCGTCGCCGCGGGACTGGTGCTCCTCATGCTGCTGTTCGTGCCGGGCCTCGTCCAGGCGATGCCCCAATCGGTCCTGGCCGCCGTCCTCATCGCGGCATCGTTCAGCCTCTTCGACGTCGCCGAGCTGCGGCGGCTGTACCAGGTCCGCAAGACCGAGTTCGCGCTCGCCGCGGCCTGTGCCGCGGGCGTCATGTTCGTCGGCGTCCTCCAGGGGATCGTCGTCGCGGTCGTGCTGTCGGTCTTCTACATCTTCAAGCGCGCGTGGGCCCCGTACTCGGCCGTCCTCGGCGGGGCACCCGGTCTCCCCGGCTACCACGACATCGAGCGGTACCCGGAGGTGCAGCAGGTGCCGGGGCTGCTCATCATCCGCTGGTCCGCGCCGCTCTTCTTCGCGAACGCCAACCAGTTCCGCGACCGGATCCGGGAGCTCGTGAAGGCGTCAACGCCGCCGCCGCGGTGGGTCCTCGTCGCAGCAGAGCCGATCACGGACATCGACACGACGGCCGGCTCGATGCTCACGGACCTCGACCTCGAGCTGAACGCGGCCGGGATCCACCTCGCGTTCGCGGAGCTCCAGTCGGGAGTCCGGGACATGATCGTGAAGTACGGGCTCCTGGAGACGATCGACGAGGGCCACCTCTACCGCTCCGTGAGCGAGGCGGTGGAGGCGTACGGTCGCGAGGCTGCCCTGTCCGAGATGGCTCCCGCCCTGGACCTGGAGGCCCCGACCCCGCACTGACCCGCGCATCGGCAGCCCGCCGTCCGGGTCGCCGATGCGGCGCTCCCCAGCAGGAGGGTCGACGGGTCCTCCAGGGGCGGTTCCGTCCCGGCGGCTGGGGGGGGGTGGATGTGTGCGCGTCCCTGACCTTGCGACGGAGACAGGCTCCGTCGGAATGCCTGCGCATCACCCTGACGGGACGATGCCGGACGCGTGCGGGTCGGGTGAAATCCGGTCGACGGCGCGACTCCGACCGCGCGATCAGCTCCGTGGGGTGAACCGGGTGGCCAGATCGTCGTGCACGACACCTTCCGCCGCGTGACGATCGCACCGCGCCACCGTCGCGCCCGGTGAGCCGCGCGTGATGCCGGCCGACCCCTCCGCGCCGACGCCGTCCGCCCCGGGCCTCGTCCCGGTCTGGCTCGCGAACCTCGCGGCGTTCGGGTGGCGGAT
>CAIYQJ010000025.1 GCA_903928275.1 uncultured Chloroflexota bacterium | reverse complement strand
ATGCCGGCCGGCGCCGGCGGTGCGTTCGTCCAGGGCGGCACGATCGGGAACCTCTCCGCGCTCGAGGCCGCCCGCGAGGCGGCGCGGGAGCGGCGGCGCGCGGCGGGCCTGCCGGCGCCGGGCCGCTGGATCGTCGCGGCCACGGGCGAAAGCCACAGCTCCATCGCCGAGGGTGCGCGCGTCATGGACGTGGACGTGCTGCTGGTCCCGGGCGACGAGCGGGGCCGCCTGACCGGCGAGGCGCTGCGATCCGCGCTGGCCGAGTCCGAGGCCGCCGACCCCCGCGCCCTCGACGGGCTCTTCGCCGTCGTCGCGACCGCCGGGACGACGAATCTCGGGACCATCGACGACCTCGCGGGCGTCGCCGACGTCGCCGCCGAGCGCGGCCTCTGGCTCCACGTGGACGGCGCGTACGGCGGGGCGGCCCTCGCGGCGCCGTCCGTGCGGCACCGCTTCGCGGGCATCGAGCGCGCCGACAGCTTCATCGTGGACCCGCACAAGTGGCTCTTCGCACCGTACGACGCCTGCGCGCTCCTCTACCGGGACCCGTCGATCGCCCGCGCGGCGCACACGCAGCACGCCGGGTACCTCGACGCCGTGGCGCACGTGGATGGCGAGTGGAACCCGTCCGACTACGCGATCCACCTGACGCGCCGGGCGCGCGGCCTCCCGTTCTGGTTCTCGCTCGCGGCGCACGGGACGCAGGCGTACACCGACGCGATCGAGTCGACGATCGAGCTGGCGCGCGAGACCGCGGACGAGATCCGCCGGCGGCCGTATCTCGATCTCATCGCGGAGCCCGAGCTCTCTGTCGTCGCCTTCCGGCGGCTGGGCTGGGGCGCGGCCGACTACGCACGCTGGTCGGACCGCCTCCTGCGGTCGGGGACCGCCTTCGTGACGCCGAGCACGCACCGCGGCGAGCCGATGACCCGGTTCGCCATCATCAGCCCACGGACGACCCTCGTCGAGCTGACGTCGATCCTTGCGTCGATGGCGTAGCGCGGACCCCCCGACGGCGATAGCCTGACGACATGGCCGATCGACCGGACCTGCGCAGGGTGGACCACACCGCCGTGGAGTCGTCGCGGACCCTCTACGACGCGGTCGGCGGGATGCCCTTCTTCGAGGCGCTCGGGGAGCGGTTCTACGATGCCGTCGCGTCGGACCCGGTGCTGCTGCCCCTCTACCCGGACCGGATGGAGCTGGGTCCCGCACGCCGGCGCTTCACGCTGTACCTCGCCGAGTACTGCGGCGGTCCCACGGACTACTCGGCCGAGCGTGGCCATCCACGGCTGCGGCAGCGCCATCTCGCCTTCGAGATCGGGCCGGCCGAGCGCGATCGGTGGTTGGCGTGCATGCGCGAGGCGCTCGATGCGACCGGCGTGCCTCCGCAGGTCCGGGTGCCCCTGGAGACGTACTTCGACTCCGCCGCGGAAGCGATGCGCAACAGGGATTGACGGCAGCACGCGACGGCCACGCGACGGAGCGGCCGGGCCCGGACCAGGCCGGCCATGATGCCCCCGAGGCTCAGAAGACCTCGGGGATCCAGTTCATGTCGGTGATCGGGGGCCGCATGTACCCCTCGCGCTTCTCCGTCTGGCGGGCCGGCAGGACGATCTCCGGCGCGGGGACCTCCTCGTACGGCACGAGCGACAGGAAGTGCCGGATCATGTTCAGGCGCGCGCGCTTCTTGTCGTCGGCGTTCACGACGTACCACGGCGCCTGCTTGATGTCCGTGAACGAGAACATCTCGTCCTTCGCCCGCGAGTAGTCGACCCACTTCGTCCGCGACGCCAGGTCGATCGGGCTCAGCTTCCAGCGCTTCGTGGGGTCGTTGAGCCGGGCGACGAACCGCCTCTCCTGCTCTTCCTCGCTCACCGAGAACCAGTACTTGAAGAGGTGGATCCCGGAGCGGACGAGCATCCGCTCGAACTCGGGGCACGAGCGGAGGAACTCCTGGTACTCGTCCTCGGTGCAGAAGCCCATGACGTGCTCGACGCCGGCGCGGTTGTACCAGCTGCGGTCGAAGAACACGATCTCGCCGGCCGCGGGGAAGTGCGCGACGTAGCGCTGGAAGTACCACTGCGACTTCTCTCGCTCGGTCGGCACCCCAAGGGCCACGACCCGCGCCACGCGGGGGTTGAGGGCCGCCGTGATCGTCTTGATCGCGCCGCCCTTGCCGGCCGCATCGCGGCCCTCGAAGAGCATGACGATCCGCAGGCGCTTGTAGGTGACCCAGTCCTCGAGCTTGTGGAGCTCGATGGCGAGCCTCGCGAGCTCCGCCTCGTACACATCTGTCTTGAGCTTCTTGCGACGCGGAGCGGCCTCGTCGGCTTCGGCCTCCGCGGCCGGGGTCGGATCCGACTCGCGGGTCCGCTCGGCCGTGATGACGCCGGCGCGCGTCACGCGCTTCGGCTCCACGTCGTCGTCCGCTTCGTCCGCCGGCACCGGCTCGACGAGCGGCGCCTCGGGCTCGACTCCTTCGGCCGCCGCGTCCTTCGGCCTGACCTTCGACTTCGCCATGACCCTGCGCTCGCCTCCTGCCCACAGATCGGACGGTGTCGTCCGCAGTGTGACGCAACGGTCGGCGGCCGGGAACGGCGGCTCGGCTCACCCGGCCGGGCCGGTACACTTGCCCGGTCCCCGGTCGGGGCGGAGCAGAGGAGGCGACGGTTGCGCGACGCGGGCGGAACGGAGCATCGGCCGCCCCTCGACGCCGGCGACGCCGGGCAGGATGACCACGAGGGACGCTTGCCCGTCCGCCAGCGCGGCAAGACCGTGCATGGCGAAGCCGCGAACGCCGGCCACCGCGTGCTCGCGCCCGATGACGCGGAGGTGGAGGCGTACCTGGAGACGGCGCTCAACGCGCCGGGTCCGCCCCGCACGCCGGATGACCGGCCCGGCGGGGCCGTCCCGCGCGGGGAGTCGAGCCAGTCGGAACCGGACACGATCATCGTCCTCGACTTCGGCAGCCAGTACGCGCAGCTCATCGCGCGGCGCGTCCGCGAGCTCCATGTCTACTCGGAGCTGTTGCCGTTCGACACGCCCTGGCGGGAGATCGCCCGGCGGCGCCCGCGCGGCGTGATCCTCTCGGGCGGTCCCGCGAGCGTGTACGAGCCGGACGCCCCGCGCCCGGATCCCGCGCTGTGGACGTCGGGCGTGCCCGTCCTCGGGATCTGCTACGGCCTGCACCTCATGGCGCACGAGCTCGGCGGCGACGTCGTGCCGGCCACGAGGCGCGAGTACGGGCCTGCGATCGTCACGGTGACCGAGGCGCCGGACGCGGCCGGACTGTTCGCCGGCCTGGACCGGAGCCAGCCGGTCTGGATGAGCCACGGCGATTCCCTCGTTCGACCGCCGACCGGCTTCCGCGCCACCGCGCAGACGGACTCCACGCCGTTCGCCGCGCTCGCCGACCCGGATCGTCATCTCTACGGCATCCAGTTCCACCCCGAGGTCGTCCACACGCCCGCGGGCCGCGAGATCCTCCGCAACTTCGTCATCGTGATCGCCGGCGCCCGCCCCACGTGGACGCCCGCGAACTTCGTCGAGACGACCGTCAGCGAGATCCGTTCGCGCATCGATGCCCACGCCAGGGCGACGGGCGGGGACGGGAAGGTCATCTGCGCGCTGTCCGGCGGCGTGGATTCGGCGGTCGCGGCGGCGCTGGTCCACCGGGCGGTGGGCGACCGGCTCACGTGCATCTACGTGGATCACGGCCTCATGCGGAAGAAGGAGTCGGAGCTCCTCCGCGTCACGTTCGAGCGCGACCTCGGCATGAACCTCGTGATGGTCGATGCCCGCGAGCGGTTCCTCTCGCGGCTCGCCGGCGTCACCGACCCCGAGCAGAAGCGGATGATCATCGGCGACGCTTTCATCCGGGTGTTCGAGGAGGAGGCGGCGAAGCTCGGCACGATCGACTTCCTCACGCAGGGCACGCTCTACCCGGACGTCATCGAATCCGCGACGTCCGAGACGAAGGCGGCGCAGAAGATCAAGACGCACCACAACGTGGGCGGGCTTCCGGCGGACCTCCGTTTCACGCTCATCGAGCCGCTTCGCTACCTCTTCAAGGACGAGGTGCGGGCGGTGGGTGTGGAGCTCGGGCTGCCCGAGGCGATGGTCATGCGCCAGCCGTTCCCGGGACCGGGCCTTGCCATCCGCATCATCGGTGAGGTGACCGAGGAGCGGCTCGACACGCTCCGCGAGGCCGACTGGGTCGTCATCGACGAGATCAAGGCGGCCGGGCTCTACCGGAGCCTCTGGCAGTCCTTCGCGATCCTCACGCCGCTCCGATCCGTGGGCGTCATGGGCGACGGTCGCACGTACGCGAACGTCGTCGCGATCCGCGCCGTCACCTCCGACGATGGGATGACCGCCGACTGGGCGAAGCTCCCGTACGATGTCCTCGGGAAGATCAGCTCCCGGATCGTCAACGAGGTCCCCGGCGTGAACCGGGTCGTCTACGACATCAGCAGCAAGCCGCCAGCCACGATCGAGTGGGAGTGAGACGCGTTCGATGGACGAGCAGGCCGCCGACGCCGGGCGGCCCCCGGGGCTGACCGGCTCGGACGGCTGGGCCACCGCCGGGCCGTCCGAGCCGGTCGGACCCCTCTGCCCCTGGTGCTCGGCGCCGCTTCTCGACGCGGCCGCAGAGCGCTGCGGCGCGTGCGGCGCCCAGCTCACGGGCGCTCCGGATGCGCCGATCCTCGGCGTGACCGCTGTCGCGCCGTCCACGGCCCGTTCGTCGCGGAACTCTGCCGCCCCGCGGCGTCGGAGCGTCATCGCGTGGATCACGGGCGACGAGGACCTCGTCGCGGCGGCCCGGATGCCTCCGTCCGAACCGCCCCCGACCGACGGGCGAACGGACCTGCCCGCGGCCATGCCCGCGCTCGACGCCGCCGCGCTCGGTCCGCCCAGCGCCGACGCGCTCGCTCCCCCGGACGCGCGACTCCAGCTCGAGATGCTGCGCATCGAGCTCGAGGGCCTGGGCCTCGCGCCGGGCCCGGCGGCTCACGGGGACGCCACCGAGGGCGCGTCCCCGCCGACGGCCGACGGCCGGCCGGCTCCGGACGCCCCCGACGCGACCGACATCCGCCCGGCGCCGGACGCTCCCGACGCCCCCGACGCGGCCGGCGGCCGGCCGGCTCCGGACGCTCCGGACGCCACCTGATCCCGAGCGACGGTCGCGTGCCGGTCCGACTCCCGGTCCCGGGACCCTCCCATCTCCGCGAGGTCGCGCTGCATCCGGGGGGTTCTCCGATGCGCGCGGGCATGGGCGTGCCGACCTCACTGCCGGACGGCTGGTGGATCGCGGTGCTCTGGGTCGCGGACGGGGACTTCATCGCGAGCTGCCGGGACGTCGCGCCGGCGGCCGGCCCGCCACCCGAGGCCCCCATCGAGCGGATCGGAGCACTCCTCGCGGGCGGGCTGTCCGGGTTCGTCGAGGAGGGTGGCGGGCGACAGGCCGTGAAGGTGCGGTTGCCGATCCCCGGTGGCGACGAGGACCGGCCCTGGGACCGGCCCCTCGTCGTCCAGCTCGCGGTCCGCTGGGATCCCGTGCGGGGCGCTGGCGCGCGGCCGACCGAGCTGGCCGAGGTCGCACTCCGCGCTTTCGCCGCTGCCGTCGCGTCGCTCTCTCACGCCTGACGGACGGGGCCACGGCTGTGGCGTATGCTCAAAGAGTGAGTGACCCGTTCGAGGAGTACCTGCGCGAGCTGGCGCGCCGCGAGGCCGCGGGCGCCACGCCCGAAGACGCGAAGGCCGACGACGCGAAGGCCGGCGTGCCCAGCGGCGGAGGCGCCGAGCCCGACGCCGCCGACGGCGATCTTCCGCCGGCCGACGCCGCCGCCGACGCCGACGCGGGCGCCGATGCCGCCGCCAAGGAT
>CAIYQJ010000024.1 GCA_903928275.1 uncultured Chloroflexota bacterium | reverse complement strand
CTCGCCCTCGCCGATGCGGGGACGAGGACGCGGACGGCCCAAGGGCGCGGGCTGCGCGCTCTGCAACCGGCCCGCCTTGTACAGCTCGAAGCTCGCAGCGGGGATCCGGTAGATCCGATCCGAGACGGCGATGGCCGGGATCTCGCGAGCATGGATCTTCCGGAGCACGGTGCTCGTGCTGATGTCCAGCTCGAGCGCGATATCCGCCGGCGTCAGAAACGGCTTCTTCTGCATCGTATGCTCTCCATGACGTATCCCCACGATAGCGCAGACGCCGCAGACGTCAAGCGGCTTCGGGACAGGCGGCGTCCCGCGAGCGTCGCCGCTGCCCCGGGTGCCATGGACGCATGCGCGGCAGGGCATGCCGTCGCCGAGGGCGATGCGCGCCGGCATCGACGAGACGCGTCTCGGCCGACGGCGGCTACTTCGCCGGTCGCTGGTGGCGGCCCAGGTAGAAGTTGAGCACTCCGGCGAACACGAGCACCGCGATCCCGGCGACGAAGAGCGGGTCGCCCCACGCGGCCTCGTGGTTGAGGCGGCCGATCAGGATCATGAACGCCGACACCACCGCGAGGACGATCGCGATCGGGCTGCGATACATCGCCTGGTTCCTCCCGTCCCCCCGCCATCCACCAGGACGTGTCGCCCCGGGCTGCGAGCGTTCACCCGCGGAACGCGTCCATGAACCTTACTCGCGCCAGGCGGGACCGTGCCATCGCCCGCGTCCTGCCAGGCCCGAGACGTCCGCCCGGCAAGAAGAACGCCGGACCGCGGTGGTCCGGCTTGCGAGGTCTCGAAGAAGTGGTCGCGGCGAGAGGTCTCAGTCAGCCCTCTGGGACCGACGTCAACGTCCCGCAGACGTGGCCGATGCGGGGCCGGGTGTCACCGGTGGCGTACCTGCCCCGGCGCGTCTGGCCAGACAAGTGCCGGCGGGGCGGGAGCCGTCGTGAGGCCCGGGGTCGCTCACCCGACCGGCCGGACGCGCACGCCGAGCGCCTCGTAGACGGGTCGCGCACGCACATCGCCGGATACGAGCGATCGGCCGTGCTGGCGGGCGGCCGCGCCCACGAGCGCGTCGTACACGGAGCCGCCCGAGATGCCCAGCCTGGCGAGCTCGGGACCGAGCGCCGCGGCGGCCTCGTCGGCGAGGAACCCCGTCGTCGGGAAGTCGTGGGCCAGCAGGGCGGCGACGTCGGCCGGCGATCTGCGTCGTCCGCCTGGCAGCCGCGTCAGGACCGAGTAGGTTTCGAACCAGGCGTGGCCCGCGAGGCCCAGGCGACAGCCGCGGACGGCATCGACCGTGGCCGCATGCGCCTCGTGGTCCTCCACGACGAGGGCGACTGCCGCGCTCGTGTCGAGCAGCAGGACCTCGTCCTGCTCAGCGTCCATGGCGGTCGGCGTCGATCAGCTCTCGTACGGCCGCAGAGGTCAGTGGCGTGCCGGAGGCCGGGATGACCAGCAGGCCGCCATCCTCGCGGAGGCCGCTGCCGGCGACGGGCTCGATCCGGATCGCGGCCCCGTCGAGCTCGAGCTCCACCTCGCCGCCGCCGGCGAGCCCGATCCGGTCCCGGAGCGTGCGCGGGATGACGAGGCGTCCCGCCTTGTCGATGGTCGTCCTCATGGCATCGACGATACCACTGCCGTGGCAGGACGCGGGGGCGCCGTGGCGGCAGCGCTGTGGCGGGGGCGCCGTGGCGGCAGCGCCGTGGCGGCAGCGCTGTGGCGGCGGCGCCGTGGCGGCAGCGCTGTGGCGGCGGCAATGTGGCGGCGGCACGGGTCGAGCGAGCCGAACGGGGTGGCTCCGGGTCAGGCCCAGAGCGTCGAGATGGGGGCGGCGATCAGGCGGTCGCCGAGGCGGTAGGCCCGCGGGCCGGTGTGGAGCACGACGCCGGCAGCGAACGCGTCCCCGTACCGGTCGCGCAGCCCCGCGAGATGGCGGGCGCTATCGGGCCCCGGGGCGGCGTCGGCCTTGACCTCGATGCCGACGAGGCGGCCGCCCGCCAGCTCGGCGAGCAGGTCGATCTCGAACCGACCCTGCTGCTGGCGCACGTGGTAGAGCCGCGGCCGGGCGGCCGTGACGGCGAGCTCGGCGCGGACCTGGCTGACGACGAACGTCTCGAGCAGGCGGCCCAGCAGGTCGCCGTCCCGGAGGACGAGGTCCGTGTCGAGGCGGAGCACCGCCCCCGCCAGCGCCGCGTCGACGAGGTGGCGCTTGGGGGTCAGCACGAGGCGCTTGAGCCGGTTCGAGGTCCAGGCGGGGAGCGAGTCCACGGCGAGCAGGTTGACCAGCAGCCTCTCGTAGGCCTGGGCCGTCCTTCGGTTGATGCCGGCCGCCTCGATCAGGGTCTTCTCCTCGACCACTCCCGCGGTGTTGAGCGCGTACGCCTCGAGGAAGCGGCGCAGGCGCATCGGGTCGCGTCCGCCGTCCACCTGCTCGGCATCGCGCGTGAGCAGATGCTCGAGGTAGCTCTCCAGCCAGTGGCGCCGCCCTTCGTCGCCGAACCGGAGCGCGGGCTCCGGGAAGCCGCCGCGCAGCAGCCGCTCGACGTACCCGCGCAGGTCGGGCGTGTCGGCAGCGGGCAGGAGATCGAGACCCCCGGCGACCCGGTCAAGGAACGGGGTGGCCTTGTCGAGACCCATCTGCCCCTGCTCGCGGATCGTCATCCCGAACATCGGCACCCGGGTGAGACGCCCGGTGCCCGGCCACAGCTCGCCGTCGAGATCTGCCCGAATCGACCCCGTGACCAGGTACCGGCCCGGTGCCGGCCGGGAGTCCACCGCCCGCTTCACGGCGCCCAGCACGCCGGGGACCACCTGCCACTCGTCGAGCAGGATCGGCTCGCGCAGGCCGCGCATCGCCGCGTCGGGGTCCGCGCGAAACGCCGCGGCCTCCGCCTCGCGGTCGAGGTGGATCACGGTCGCGGCCCGGCGGGCGGCGGTGGTGGTCTTGCCGGTGGCACGCGGCCCGGTGATGAAGATCGCTGGCAGCTCCGCCAGCAGCGAGTCCACGAGTCCGTCGACTAGCCTCGGCCGGTACTCATCCATCGGCGCAGACTACCACTCTGCCGCACCATGGACTACCGCTCTACCGCACGGTGCGATACCACTCTGACGCGGAACCCCGCGCCACTCTGCCGCACCCAGCCGGTCGCGGGGAGAACGGTGGGGGGGGTCAGGGGCAGCGTCGACCGATGAGCTGGACTCTACCCCCCGGCCGAGCCGTGCACCCGTCGTCAGTTTCAGGGCCGCGGGTCGAGCATCTCCGCGAGGGCGGCCGGTGCCGACAGGAACGGCGAGTGGCCGGCATCGAGCTCCAGGGGCTCCACGCCCAGGACCTCCCGGGCGATGCGGCGGGACCAGG
>CAIYQJ010000023.1 GCA_903928275.1 uncultured Chloroflexota bacterium | reverse complement strand
GCGGTCAGAGCCGGTATCGTTGTCATCGGGCGTACTCCTTCTGTGCTGAACACCAGAAGTTGTACGCCCGCTCGCTTCGGGCTTTCCCACAAGAGACGCTACGTCACTAGTGCAGATCCTGGCCTTGCACGTCCTGCCGGAGGCGACTACGGTTGCCCGACAATGCCCGAACCACGCGCGACCTCTCGCATGACTCTCACCTTCGTCCTCGAGGCTGTCCCGCATCGCATCGAACGCGATGCCGAGACAGGGCAGTACTTCGCGATCAACGACGACCTGCACACGATCGCGGAAGGTGACACCCAGGCAGAAGCCGATGCGAACTTCCAAGAGGCGCTCGTCGGTCTCGTGGAGTACTGCCTCGAGTCAGGCCTTCCTCTTCCGAAGGCCCTCGTGGAGCACCGCACCGTAGCGTCCGCGTAGAGCCACGATGCCCGGCAAGCTCCCCGACCTGGACCGCCGACAGACGGTTTCGTTCCTCAACGCGTTCACGGACCAGTGGGAACACCGCGGCGGCAGCCAGATCGCCGGCGTCGGTCGGGAAGGGCAGCCCTTCTCGTTCCACGCCAAACACCCACTCGCCATGAGGCGCGACTTCCTGGGACG
This sequence comes from uncultured Chloroflexota bacterium, assembly GCA_903928275.1. Classification (GTDB taxonomy): domain Bacteria; phylum Chloroflexota; class Limnocylindria; order Limnocylindrales; family CSP1-4; genus CAIYQJ01. Next base: position 2,510 of record CAIYQJ010000023.1, on the reverse strand, counting down.
AGTGCTCCGACAACTGCACGTCTCGCGTGCGGAGTTCGACGCCTGGTACCAGGAGAACAGCTAGCCCATCTCCTGCGGCGGATCACCCCCTGGCGAGGGCTCGGGCGAGGCCATGGAGGATGCGCATCGGGTCAGCTGGCCGCCGGGATCGCCCCTGCCGACTCGGCCCGACTATCAGGGGTGGGGGAGCCCGGCGCGCGCTGAGCAAGGCCCGCGGCTCGGGGCCGCCGGCCCTGCTCCTGTCGCGCCCGGGAACGCAGTGTCGTAGCAGCGGGTACGACTGTTCGCATGAGGCTCACGCGTGTCCCGGCGACGATCACGGTGATCTCGATCCTCTCAGGTCTGGGAACGTTTCGCCGCCGGTCGCCCGATCGTCGTGACCGCGTGCTTCTTCGCGGCCGAGAACGCCGCGATGACGTCCGGGACGAGCGGGATGATCTGGTCGAGGACGAGCCGCGGCGGACGCACGAGGATGATGGCCAGGTCGAACCTAGCGAGGTTCTGCTGGTGGCCGAGGTTCGCATCTCCGGCGACGAAGATGTCCGCGGACCCGGAGATCGCCGCGAGGAGCACGCCGTTGTGCGTGCCTTTCAGCCTCAGCTCCTCGACGTGCTGGACCGAGTGCCCGCCGGAGCGGAACAGGGGCGTGAGTGAGGCCGGGATGTCCTCGTCGATGACGACACGCATGGCTACGCGGGCTTCTCCAGGAGCGCCTCGACCTCCTCGATCGCGGCGACCGCCTGTTCGCGTGACACGGACGGATACTGCTTCACGAAGTCGTCGACCCGCTGGCCCACGGCCAGGTAGTCGAAGAGGATCTTCACCGCGATGCGCGTCCCCGTGAAGACCGGCGCACCGCTGTGCAGCCCGGGGTCCCGCGTGATCGGATGCTTCATCGCCGTGGGCATGTTTGGACCTCCTCGGCAAGGCTACGCTCACCGCTCGGTCGGAGTCCACCGTACGGCAGGTAACGGCCTCATCAGCCCGCACGCAGGATCCGCGCCTTCGGTTCGCGCATGATGATCCGCCGGTGACCGGCCGGTGGATGCTCCGGTGGCTCCATCGGTCACAGCCGAGCCGGAGGCGATCGTCGAGGTCATCGTGTCGGCCGTGCACCTGGATGCGGCCATCCGATGTCGCGGCCGCGTGGGTCGTCCGCCACCGCACACGCGACGTCGGTGGTCAGATCCTCCAGGCCGGATCCGGCGACGTTGACGCCCCGGCGCCTTCGGGCTACATTCCTACTATCGGTAGGAATGGAGGATCCGCGGATGTCTGTCGTGAAGCGATCGGTGGCCTTCTCCCAGGAGGTGGCGGCCGAGGCCGACCGGCGAGCCGGAGAGCGCGGCTTCTCGCGTCTCGTCAACGAGGCCGTCGAGCAGCACCTCCAGGCGCTCCGGATCGCCGAGCTGTACGACGACTTCGTCCGACGGCATGGGCCGGTCCCGGCCGATGTGAAGCGCGACGTGGCTGACGAGTGGGCGAGCCTGTTCGACCCGTCCTGATGCCGCGGCTCGTCCTGGACACCGGTGCGCTGATCGCCCTCGAGCGCAACGATCCGCGAGCATTCGAGCAGCTGCGGACGGCCTCCCGGGCAGGGTACCTGGTCGTCGTTCCCACGCTCGTCGTGATGGAGGCTCTGGCGGGTGCACGGGATGCGCAGCGCCTCCTGCAGGTCCTGAAGGCGATCGACAAGGAGCTCCCGCTGACGCCCGATGTGAGCCACCAGGTGGCCGGCCTGCGTCGCAAGGCGGGGGCCGGCAGTGACGCTGATGCGGTCGTCGTGCTCGAGGCACTCTCCGTGCCCGGGTCCGCGATCCTCACCGACGATCGACAGGACATCCAGGCCCTGCTCGCCGCTGCCGGCAGCCAGGGACGCGTGCCGGTCCTCACGGTATCACCGCAGCGCCGGTAGTCGGCTTCCGTTCCCTGCCGGTCGATCGGCGCCGTCCGACCCGCGGATCACGTCTCAGGGGGATAGGGTGGCGGGACGGGCCTTGACGCCGCTCGTCGCCCCGCTGTTCGCCGTCATCTGCACGGCGCCGGTGGCCGCTGCCGACGAGTCGCCCGCCGCAGCATGGTGATGGCCGAGAGGCACTCGACGGCGATGCCGGTCGACCACGCGACGCAAGTGCGGGTCTGGAACGGGTCGCGGTGGCACGCCGTGGCTCTGAGCCTGCTCGACGCGGGTGCGCGTACGCTTGGCGGCGATGTCTCGATCCCGACCGTCCGGGCGCGTCCTGCTGGCCTGGGCGCCGGCGCTGGCGATCATGGTCGTGATCTTCCTGGCGTCCGCCCAGCACCATCCCGTGCTCGTCTCGGATCCCACGGCCGACGTCGTGCTGAAGACGTTCGGCCACTTCACCGGGTACGCACTCCTCGGTGCATCGCTCGTCCTGGCGCTCGCGGTGACCATCGGCTGGTCGCGCGCAGGCGATGCGGGCCGGGGCACCGCGGACTGGTCGGCGGCGGCGCTGGAGCGGCGAACGCTCGCGGGGGCGTGGGCGATC
>CAIYQJ010000022.1 GCA_903928275.1 uncultured Chloroflexota bacterium | reverse complement strand
TCCGTCGGGCCGGAGTGGACACCGGGACGGACGGGGGCGCGTACCGAGCAGATCTGAACCTGGGGAAGGGGTCCGTCGTCGTCGCGAGCACACCGCTCCTGCCCGATGACGGGCCGGCATGTCCGGCGGACATCGGACCCTGAGCGCGGGGTGGGGCCCTGACGGCGGGAGGACCGTGGGAGATCGAGCCCGGCGACCACCCGGTCTTCGTCGACGACGTTCTCGTCGGCAGCGGCGGGAGCGAGCACTCAGGAGTGGGCCTCGTGACGACAGTGCCGCTCAAGAACGGCCTTCGCGGCGAAAGCGACGACACGCCGGGCGCCGAGGTCCAGCATGCGTCGTGTCCGAACGGCGCGATCGACGAGGTCCAGTGCCACGACGGCGCGGGTCTAGCGGACAAGCAGATCGCGAGCATCCATCCGGGCATGTCGGGTGCAAGCGACTTGTCAAGCGTGGTCGGCGCTTGCCGGTTGCCGATCTGGAGGGTCCGGGTCCCTCTCGGACCCCTCCGGAAGAACACCCGAGCACGAAGTGGCCCCCGGGGACGACTCGCGGCTCGAATGGTTTCCGGCCGGGAGGCGAGGCGCGGACGACCCGGAGCGCCAGTCTCCAGACCGCACCCGGCGCTCGACCTCGGCGACAGCCTCGGTCCACGTGTCGAGGAACTCCCGCGTGGCGGTCCCGGGTTGGGCATGACGATGGGGAACGATGAGTCCGCCTCGGTCGACCCGGGTGGGCTGTCGATGGCGGACGATGCGGACGGTCTTCGACGCGCGGGAAGCCGAAGGGGTGGGCCCTACGCGATCTGCTTGCCGGCGTCCGGGCCCGGCCCCATGTCCCAGACGGAATCGACGCTGATGCGCACCACGTACTTCATCGGCGGCAGATGGGCGGCCGCGCTCAGCGTGGCGAGACGCTCGGTGACCGTGTCGAAGATCGGGCCCGAGTCGATGAGCTCGGCGTGGCCCTTCACTTGGAGCGCCACCTTGGCGTCGCGATCGTGGATGCCGACCGCCACGCGGCCGTTGTGGGCGATGTTGTCGCGAGTCTTGCGCGAGAACATGTCGGCGAAGTAGAGATGCTCGTCGTCGAGCAGAGCGCCGCTGCCCTTGATGGAGATGTTGGGCATGCCATCCGCGTCGACCGTGGCGACCCACACGAGGTGGCCTCCGACAAGCAGCTCGATGAGTTCCTTCGGGAGCTTGGCCATGGCGGTCCTCCTCCGCGATGTGATGGGAACAAGGGTTCCCGTCCGAGCCGACGCCAGGACGGCGACCGGGATACCACCGGCGCCGCATGGGGGTGCCGAAGTTCGCCGACGCCGCTGACCGTCGATCAGCCGCCGCGCGATCGCACCAGCATTCGTCTCATCCAGGTGCGTGTCACTTCACCGTGACGTACTTCTTCGGGGCCACGCCCCAGCTGTCGAGGTCAGTCGTGAGCGCCGAAACGCCGAGGTAGTAGCGGCCGATGGTCGTGAACTGCCAGCTGAACGAGGCCGTCCCGGATGCCGTCGTGATCCTGGTGGCCTTCCCGCGGAGGACCCAGCTGCTGCCGACGCGCTGGTAGATCGCGAACTGGACGGTCGTGACCCCCGCCGGCTGCACCTTCGCGACCCACGCGAGCGACTTCCCGGGCGAGGTGACACGCGTGGTGGCGGTCGGAGCGACGGCGATGTTCCATGTGACGCCCACCCACACGGAGGCGCTGGTCCCGGTAGGGAGCGTCGCGTCACCCGACCACACGGCGCGGTACTCGGCGGTCACGGTGGGTCGGTAGACGAACGTCACGACGCCGGAGGCGTCCGTCGGAGCCGACCCCACCATCGTCCACGTCGCGGCGTGGCGCACGCGCTGCTCCAGGACTGTCAGTCGGCCGGCTCCGGCGTTCGCGACCGCCGCCCGGAAGGTCACCGGGGTCGCGGCTGTTGCCAGCCCCGCCGACGCGACGAGCAGGATCGCCGTCCCGGTCCCCGCGCCGCCGGATGGGTGCGGGGTCGTGCTCGGCGTCGGCGTCGGCGTCGGCGACAGGGTCGGCGCAGGACCGGTCGTCGGAGACGGGGTGGGCATGGGTGTGGGTGTGGGTGTGGGTGTCGGGCTGGGTGTGGGCGTGGGCGTGGGCGTCGGGCCCGGTCCCATGTTGAACGGCTGGCTCGTCGCGGTGGAGACGCCCGATGCGCTGGCCGCGACCCGGTATCCGGTTCCGGCCTTGTCGACTGTGCAGCCGAACCAGACCAGGTAGCCATTGACGGCGGAGATCGTGGGCCCGGACGTGCAGGTGAGGCTCGCCGAGACGCCGGCCGGGACGATGAGCCCGAGCGTGACCGCGATCGTGGCAGCGGTGTGGTTCCCGTACGCATCCTCCACGGACGCTGCGGGCTGGTGCGTGAAGGGGCTGCCGGCAGCTGCGCCGACCGGCTGCACCGTGAACAGAAGCCGCGACGGGTCACCGGGGACGATCGTGAGCACGTCGGAGGTCCCCACCACGTAGGTCCCGGCATTGACGGTGCCCGACATGGCCGTGAAGGTCTGCTGGCCCTCTGTCCGGAACTGGACGTCGAAGGCACGGCTGCCCTGATCGGCGGAGGTGAAATCGTAATCGGCCGGAACCACCGCCTGGGGGTCGCTGCTCAGGAAGGACGCATGGCCGGCGAACCCCTTCCAGATGCCGGTGACGCCGGGCCTGTACGCCGTGACCGTCAGCTTCGTGGTCGCTCCCGCCTTGATCGTGGAGGTGCAGAACGGCAGGCAGGTCCGGGTGATGATGAACCACGACCCGGCGGAGGCCGCGACCCGGCCCGCCCCCGCGATCCGACCGGGACCTGGTCCGGCCCCGACGGGCGTCACGCCGATCGCGGGCGCGGTGCCCGCCGCGAGGATCCCTCCCACGATGAGGCCGGCGCCGGCGATCTTCGCCGCACACCGAAACACCGCCGACACCGACATCGGGAACCCCCCTGATGCGACTTGGCACATGGAACGACGAGGGGATTGGACCGTTCGCGAGCGTGCTCTGGCTAGAGCCGGAGTACTCCAAGAGGTCTCGCCGCTCGACCGTCGCTGGCACCGCGCACGAGGACGACGGCCTGCTGGCGGTGCGGAGGCGGCCCCGCCGGACGCCGGTGCCACGGCGATCGCCCACCAGGATGGCCGGCCGGAGCGGTCACCGCCGGCGTGGGTCGGTCGAGGCGCGCCGGAAACGCGCGACACGGGAGGCGAGATCCAGTGATCGCGGCGACTGTCGGACGACGTTCCAGCCGCCGCAGCCCCTGGGCGTGCAACCCAGGTCGCCGGCCGTGATGTCCACGACCGCCAGACCGGTCACCTGTCCGGCGGCGATGGTCCCCCTGCCGGTCCCGCCGAAACCTGTCAACCGCTCCCCGGAGCAGGACGTCGCGGTCGAGCGGTAGGGCCCGGGCCTGACATCGGCGCCGACGATGTGCGTCCCGTCGTCGCTTGTCGGGCCCGCGATCACCACCGAGCGGTCCGACGACCAGGTCCCGCATCGGTCTGAGCCGAACCCGGCGCCACCGGCGGCGACCGTCATCACCGCATGGCCGCGTCCCGGGTCCCCGGCGATCGTCTCGTCGACCGAGCCGCCGAAGCCAGACGCGCGCTCCCGATGGCAGGTGCTCTCCGGGTAGCGGATGCGGTACGTGCCCGGCTGGATGCTCCGGCTCGCGGTCCTCTGGCCCGTCCCGGAGCCACCGGCGGGGACCTGCCCGATCTCGCCGGGACTCCGGCAGTTGGAGATGGACCCCACCGTGACGACGGCGACCCGTCCGAACGCGGCGGCCGTCCCGGCGACGTCCGTCGGCGCGAGGACCACGGTCCCCAGCCCAAAGCCGAACAGGTTCGAGGTGACCGTGCCGTTGCTCGGATGCGTGGATGCGCCGCGCCAGGTCGCGGACACAGTCCCGCCCGCCGCCACGCCCCCCAGGAGCCACGGCGAGGATGGGCCCACAGGAAACGGCAGCGATCCTCGTCATGTCGCCCCCTCGCGCGACATGACCAGCGGCCGATGCACTCCCACCACGATGCTCGCCACGCCCAGGCTCCGCGCGCCCGCGAGACTGCGCGGTCCAGGGGGCGAGCTCGTGAGCCCGCGTGGAGGCCTGCCTGCCGGGCAGGCGCGGCCTTACTTCGTCGCGGCGAAATGGGCCGCCCGGTCGGCCGCGTTCGCGCGGAGGTCGAAGTAGTAGAAGGGGATGTCGTAGCTATGGTAGATGCCGGAGAGAGACGGACCGCCGCCGCTGGGCGAGTACCGCGCGACCGACGGGGTGCTCGCGATGACGACGCCCCTGGCCAGGTTCACCTGCGCGTCGGCGAGCCCGAGCACGGGCGCGGCGTTCCCCTGGCCATCGACCACCGCGGTCCCGTCCGCGTTCAGCGCGATCGAGCCGAGGTTCAGGCTCGCGGGCGCCTCCGTCTCTTCGCGGGTCCAGGTGATCGGGTTGATCGCCAGACCGTTGGGGAGGAGCACCGGGTTCGGCCCGCCGATCGTGGGGGCCTCGGTGTTCCACGACACGATGACGCCGGTGTCGCTCGGGCCCGTCGCGAACCGTAGGTGCGGGTTCGCCGCGAGGTAGTCCGGGGTGATCGAATAGCCGACGACGTAGGCGGCGATCATCCGCCTGTACACGTCGGGATGGCTCGGCATGTACGAGGCCAGCAGGTTCGCGAGCACGTTCGACCCGAGCGAGTGGCCCGCGAGGAAGAACGGCCGCCCGCCGTTGTCGTGCGTGATGTAGTAGTCGAAGGCAGCGATCCCGTCCTGCGTCGGGGCGCCGGCCACGATCGCGTCCTGCTGCGCCTGCGGGAGTGCGGCGCGCGACGCGGCGTCCGCCTGCCGGTAGTAGGGCGCGTAGATGTTCGCGACCGGAGCGAACGCGGTGACCTCGCGGGTGGACGCCACCCTGTCGCCCGCCACCATGCCGGGGTCGTCGATCGGGCCGACGATCGGGTCGCTCGGCGTCGCGCGCTTGTACTCCGTCGGCGAGAGATAGAAGACGTCCACCGGCTTGTCGATCGTCGTGGGCACCGCGAGCCAGTTCGCCGCCACCGAGTAGTCGGTCCGCACGACCGCCGTCGCCGTGGGTCCAGCAGACGGAGCGGCGGACGTCTGCCCGATGGCAGCGGGTCCACCGCTCCCGCATGCCGCGATGGATGGGAGCACGAGCGGCGTGCTCGTCGCCGAGCTGAGGTTCTTCAGCCACATCGCCATGCGTCCTCGGGTTCTGCTTCTCGGCTCGCGTGTCGCCGGGGGCGCGGGGGCCGTCACGCGCGAAGCCCGACCCCCGGCGCCAGGCGGCAGGCGGCAGGCGAAGGCCGCGGGTCCGGCGTCTCCGGCCCGACAGGCCAGACGATGTTCCGGGACCCGGGATCCTCACCATCCCCCGTTCGTCAGGGGACCAGGGCCGGCGACTTCCCGCTCGGCGCCCTCGCTCCGCTCGTCCGCGACGGTCTCGCCGTCCCGCGGGGGGCAGCGCGGCCGGCCCGGCGGCATGGCGATCGACCGCGCCGCCCCGTGTCGCCTCCGTCGGTTCGCCGTGGCGGCGTAGGCTACGGGCGCAGGCGCTCGCGGCACGGACCGGCACGACGCGGCCGTTCCTCGGGACCGTGCCGCCGTTGACGCCCTTTGGGCTGAGACCGAGGTGGGACACATGGCGGGATGGGACTACGCAACCATCAAGATGCGGTTCTACGCGGTCGGCACGACGATCACGCACCAGGGCCAGGAGTATGGGACGGGGCCTGCCTGGGTGGCAGAGTTCCTGACCCGCTCGCCGGTGGTGGGCATCGAGGCGGTCTGCAAGAGCTGCGGTCGCGACGGCTGGGAGCTCGTCGCGGCACCCATGACCCAGGTGGGCGACTCGACCGGTGGCGTCGCGGAGCCGAAGGAGATCACCCTGATCTTCAAGCGGCCGCTCGAGTAGCGGCCTCGTCGCCCAGCGAGCGGTTGTCGCGACCGGTTCGACGGCCGGCGCCCGGCGACGGGCGATCGGCGACCGGCGACGGCGGCACCATGCGAGCTCCGACCACGCGAAGCTGGCGGCACGGCGTTGTCGGACGCCGTCCTGGCGGCCCGCCGTACGATCTGTCGGTGCGGGTCGCGGTCATCGTCGTGCTGCCGGCAGTCGTCGTCACGGGCTGTGCCGCGGGCGTGAGCGGCACCGAGATCGCGACCCTCCTGTCCACGAACGCACCGTTCTCGACACCGCCTCCATCGACCCGCTCCGAACCGACCAGGGAGGGGACCTCGATGCCGACCGACACGACGTCATCGGCTCCGTTCGCGCTCACCAGCCCCGCCTTCTCCGACGGCTGTGCGATCCCCGGCCGATACTCGTGCGACGGCCGCGACGTGTCGCCGCCGCTCGCCTGGTCGGGCGTGCCCCGCGGCACGAAGGCGCTGCTGCTCACCGTCACCGACCCCGACGCGCGCGGCTTCGTCCACTGGATCGCGCTGGACCTGGCGCCCGATCTCGGCGGCCTGGCGGAAGGCGTCTCCGGCGCGTTGCCGGACGGCGCCGTTGAAGGGCGCGACGACTTCGGGCGCACCGGCTGGGGCGGTCCCTGTCCGCCCTCCGGCGCGCATCAGTACGCCTTCACGCTGACCGCGCTGTCCGCGCCCCTCGGGCTGCCGCGCGGCTCGAAGCCGTCGGCGGTGCAGCAGCGAGCTGCCAGCGTCACGCTCAGCGAGACGAGGCTCATGGGAACGTACCGGCGCTGAGCCCCGCCGAGGCCGGGGGGACCCGGACGCTGTCGCGGCCGATCGCGACGCTGTCCTAGCCCATCCCGCCCACGGCCAGCGTCCCCGTCACGCGGAGCGCGGTGACCACCGCGAACACGCCCGCCTGGACGGCGGTGCCGAAGACCATCACGGCGAGGCTGATCGCGAGCTCCTCGGACCGACGTCCGGGAGTCGCTCGCGTCAGGGCTCGGAAGTCGGATCCGGCTCGCTGGTCAGCTGTACGACCGAATCCCAGAGCGTGGCACGGGCGGTCGCAGACAGGCGGGTCCCGGGGACCCGGTCGAAAGGTCGGGCCCGCCGGTCGAGGAAGAGGCGTCCCGTCGAGGAGCGGGCATCGGGAGCCGCGGCGAGCCAGAGCATCGTGTCCACTCCCTCGGCGGCGCTCCGCAGCTGGCTGCCGACGACCTTCGCGAATCCCGGCAGCGACGCTTCGAGGCCGGGGGTGTCCGCCCATCCCGGGTGCATCGCGTTCGCGACGACGCCCGCGCCGCGCAGGCGACGCGCCCACTCGCGGACGAGCGCGACCTGGGCGCGCTTCGCTCGGGCGTACGCCAGCGCCCCGTTGTAGTCGCCGCGCTCGTACCCGAGGTCGTCGAGCGGCAGCGACTGCGTGTACATGCCGCCGGAGGTGACGGCGACGAGCCGCGCGTCGGGGCTGGCGACCAGGCGCGGCAGGAGCCGAGCGACCAGCACGAACGGGCCGAGGACCGTCGTCGCGAACGTGCGCTCGAAGCCCTCTGGGGAGACCTCGCGCGTGGGCAGCATCGTGCCCGCGTTGTCCACGATGACATCGAGCCGGGGCAGCCGGTCGAGGATCTCCGCGGCCGCCGAGCGGACCGATGCGAGCGACGCCATGTCGGCGACGACCGTGGTGGCCTCGACGCCCGGCGTCTCGGCGAGCAGGTCCGCCCGGGTCCGTTCGAGGCGGCCGGCGTCACGGCCCACGAGCACGAGGTTCGCGCCCATTCGCGCGAACGAGCCGGCCGCTGCGCGCCCGAGGCCGGAGGTGGGGCCGGTCAGCACGACCGTCCGGCCAGCCATCGGGTACGACTCGGCCTCCGGCCAGCCGTAGAGGTGCCGGCGCAGGCCGAAGCCGAGTCGGGTGAAGCTGGGGACGACGAGCACCTCCGCGAGGTCGTCGATCAGGTCGCGTGCATCCATCGACAACATCTTCGCGCCTGCGACCCGTCCGGATCGGGAGTTCATGCGAATAGATGGCAGAGGGTCCCCCAGCTGGACCCCACGGAAAGAAGCCGAGATGCCCCGCCTGCACGAGACGATCGAGACGCGCCTGCCCATCGATGAGACGTTCGCCCTTGTCGCGGACTTCGCTAACTGCTCCCAGTGGGATCCCAATACCGTGACCTCCGATCGCATCGACGACGGCCCGGTGCGCGTCGGGGCGCGCTACCGCCTTGGCGTCCGCCAGCGCGGCGGCATCGTGCCGATGGAATACCGGGTCACCGCGTGGGAGCCGGGCCGCCGCGTGGTGCTCGCCGGCGAGGGATCGGGCGTCCGAGCCACCGACGAGATCCGCTTCGAGTCGATCCCGTCCGGCACCCGTGTCGACTACACGGCCGACATCAACCTGACCGGCTGGATGCGGCTCGTCGGGCCGTTCGCCGGCGGCGCCCTCGAGAAGATCGCCAGGGATGCCGCGGCCGGGATGCAGCGCGTGCTCGACGACCGCGCGAAGGGGGCCGGGCGATGAGGGTCGCGATCGTCGGGTCGGGGGTCAGCGGCCTTTCCGCGGCCTGGGCCCTCCACCGGGACGGACACCGGGTCGTCCTCTACGAGCGCGACGCGGCCCCGGGCGGCCACGTGGCAACCGTCGCGGTTGACACGCCGAGCGGTGTCGTGAACGTCGACACGGGGTTCATCGTCTACAACGAGCCGACCTATCCGCGCCTGGTCGGCCTGTTTGCGGAGCTCGACGTCGAGACGCAGCCGAGCGACATGTCGTTCGCTTCGGTCTGCCGGGCCTGCGACGTCGAGTTCGGATCTCGCGGTCTACGCGGGTTCCTCGCTCAGCGCGGCCTCGCCGCTCGTCCCGGCTACCTGCGGATGTTCCCGGACATCCTTCGGTTCTACCGCGATGCGCGGGCGATCCTCGATGGCCCTGCCCCGACGGGCATGACCCTCGGCGAGTACCTCGCCGACCGGCGCTTCGGCGCCTCGTTCCGCGACCACTTCCTCGTCCCGATCACCGCGGCCGTCTGGTCGACGGCGCCCGGGCGCACTCTCGAGTACCCGGTCGACTACCTGCTCCGGTTCCTGGACAACCACGGCCTCATCGGCCTCGGCAGCGCGCATCCGTGGCGGACCGTGGCAGGCGGGTCGCGCGCGTACGTGGACCGGCTCATCACGCGGCTGCCGGAAGGGACCGTGCGCGCCGTGACACTCGTGTCCGGGGTGACCCGCGACGAGGCCGGCGTGACCATCCGAACCGCCGACGGCGCCCGCGAGCGGTTCGACGGGGTGGTCATGGCGGCCCACGCCGACGACGCGCTCGCCGCGCTCGGCGACGCGGACTTCCTCGAGCATGCGGCGCTCGACGGCTTCGAGTACAACCGCAACGAGGTCGTGCTCCACACCGACGAGCGCATCATGCCGCGGCGGCCGGGTGCCTGGTCATCGTGGAACGTGGACCAGGCGGCCTGCACGCCTCCCGGCGCCGCCGTCACCATGACATACCACATGAACCGCCTCCAGGCGATCGCCGGCCCCACCCAGTACTTCGTGTCGATCAACCCGGGCGAGGCCGTCCGCGACGACCGGGTCGTCCTCTCCCGGGCATTCAGCCACCCGCTCTACACGTTCCGCTCGCTCGAAGCCCAGGCGGCGATCCGCCGGTTGCAGGGCCACCGGAACACCTGGTACGCGGGCGCCCACCTCGGGTACGGATTCCACGAAGACGGCTGCCGCTCGGGGTTCGAGGTGGCGGAGCTGATCGCCGCGGCCACGGCCGTGGAGCGCGCCGCATGAGGTCCCACCTCCTCGAAGGCAAGGTGCGCCACCGGCGTGCCCGGCCGGTCGAGTACGCTCTCGAGCACGACGTCTACTACTTCGCGCTCGACCTGTCGGAGCTCGACGAGGTCGATCGATCGCTCCGCCTGGTCGGCTGGAAACGCCGGAACGTCCTGCAGTTCCGCGACGACGACCACTGGCCCGTGCCGGCCTCGGACCTGCGGGCCACCGTCCTGCAGCACCTGAGGGCCGAGGGCGAGGACCCGAGCGGCTGGCGGATCACGCTCGTCACGAACCTCCGCATCCTCGGCTACGTCTTCAACCCAGCGAGCTTCTACCTGTGTCGCGATGCCGAGGGCGAGTTGCGCGTCGTGGTCATCGAGGTGCATAACACGCACCTGGAACGGCACCTCTACACGCTGCGTCCCCAGGCGGCCGGTCCTCGCTTCGTGGCGTCGATGCAGAAGGACTTCTACGTGTCGCCCTTCATCGACATGGATGGCCGGTACACGGTCCACGTGGCCGATGGCCCGGCGGGCCTGCGGATCGCGATCAACGAGCGCCAGGGCGATGTGCCGGTGCTATCCACGAGCCTCGTGCTCACGCGCCGGCCGCTGACCGATCGGGCCGTGCTGCGGATGCTCGTCAGCCACCCGCTCATGACGCACCGGACGATCGCGCTCATCCATGTCCATGCGTGGCGCCTGTGGCGCAGAGGAGCCCGGTTCCAGCGTCACGGGGCGGCAGTGGCGACGGCCCAAGCACGCGGGACCGGCTCGCCGCAGCCGCACGCCTCGGCCGCTCGGCAGATGGTCCCGTGAGCGGGCGGACGGTGAGCGGACGGACGGCCGTCCGCCCCGTCGCGCGGTTCGCCGATCGGACGCTCGGCTCGCTCGCACTTCGCGCGGGCCTCGCGGCCGCATCCCGGATCAGGGTGGGTCGCCTGACCGTCGTCCTGCCCGACGGGGATCGCCGCGTCTTCGGCGACCCGGCATCCTCGCGCCGCGCCGAGATCCAGGTCCACGACGAGGCCGCGGCCCTCCGCCTCCTGCTCCACGGCGAGACAGGTGCCGGCGAGGCGTACGTGGACGGTCAGTGGTCCTCGCCCGACCTCGAGGCGCTCCTCGAGCTCGCGGCGCTGAACCGCTCCTCGCTCGCGCTGTCGGGTGGCTCGTGGCGCCTTCCGCTCGAGATCCCGCGCCGGCTCGCACACCGCGCGCGGCGCAACACGCGGGCGAAGGCGCGCGAGAACATCTCCGCCCACTACGACCTGGGCAACGACTTCTACCGGCTGTTCCTCGACGAGACGATGACGTACTCGAGCGCGGTGTTCGAGTCGCCGGACGAGTCGCTCGCCGACGCCCAGCGGAACAAGTACCGGCGGATCGCCGAGGGCGCGCGACTGGAGGCCGGCATGCACGTCCTCGAGATCGGCGGCGGCTGGGGCGGCTTCGCCCTCTACGCGGCCGGAGAGCTTGGCTGCCGCGTGACCACGATCACGCTCTCGCAGGAGCAGTACGACCTTGCGCGGGAGCGGGTCCGGGCCGCCGGTCTCGAGCGCCTGGTCGAGGTGGAGCTGCGCGACTACCGCGACGTCGACGGCGTCTACGACGCGATCGTGTCGATCGAGATGCTCGAAGCGGTGGGTGCGGCGTACTACGCGACGTTCTTCGAGACATGCGACCGGGCGCTCAGGCCCGGCGGGCGGCTGAGCCTCCAGGTGATCACGTTCCCCGACGTCGCCTACGAGGCCCAACACCGCGGAGCGAACTGGATCCAGACCTACATCTTCCCCGGCGGGATCTGCCCTTCCCTCGCGGTCATCGAGCGGTCCTCGCATGACACTCGGCTGCTGGTGCGCGAGGTGCGGGACATCGCGGCGAGCTACGTCCGAACGCTGCGGGCCTGGCGGACGCGGTTCCTCGAGAACGCCGACGCCGTCCGCGCCCTCGGCTTCGACGACCGGTTCATCCGGATGTGGGAGTACTACCTCGCCATCAGCGAGGCGGGCTTCGCCACCGGCCTGGCACAGGACCACCAGGTCGTCATGGAGAAGGGACGCGGCGTCGACGCCTGAGCGCGAGGGCCGGACGGCGGCATGATGGCGCGGGCGCGGCAGGTGGGGTGCGTCCGGACGCTGCCGGACCCGGTCCGTGGCAGCCAGTCACGCGAGAAGGGGACGATGACCGCGACCTCGATCGTGCCGACGGCCATCCTCTGGTTCCGGCGCGACCTCCGCCTGCACGATCATCCGGCCCTCGCCAGCGCTCTCGCGCGGGCGGACCGCATCGCGCCGCTGTTCGTCCTCGATCCCGCCCTGTTCGCCGGCCGCTGGCGGTCGCCGAACCGGACGTGGTTCATGCTCGCGTCGCTCACCGAGCTGGCGGGGTCGCTCGAGGCGGCCGGATCGGTGCTCGTCGTCCGCGTCGGGCGCCCCGAGAAGGTCGTGCCGGCATTCGCCAGGGAGGTCGGCGCGCAGGCGGTCCATGTGAGCCGCGACTACGCCCCCTACGGACGTGCGCGGGACCGGCGGGTCGCCGCGGCGCTCCGGCGGGCCGGGGTCGCGCTCCACGCCGCACCGGGCAACCTCATCCATGAACCGGAGGATCTCGCGACGCGGACAGGTACGCCATACCGGGTCTTCGGCCCGTTCCACCGCACGTGGTCGACCCTGCCGATCAGGACGCCGCTCGCCGCGCCGCCGGCCATCCCGACCGACGCGCTCCTGGCTCGCGCCCGGACGCCTGCCGTCACGGCCGACGGCCGCATCTCGGGCTGGCTCGACGCGCTTCGAGAGCACGGGGTCGACGCGGCGGAGGTGGCGGGCCTGGCGCGTCCCACCGCCGATCCCGGGCTCGTCCCCGACCCGGGCGAGTCCGCCGCGCGACTCCGCCTCGCGCGCTGGACGCGGGCCGCCGGCGACCGGCCACCCCGCGTGCTCGACTACCAGCGGGGCCGCGACCTCCTCGGGACCGACGGGACCTCCCGCCTCAGCCAGGACCTCCGGTGGGGACTGCTCTCGCCCGTCGAGGTCGTGACGGGCGTCCGCGCGGCGGAACCGGGACCGGGAGCCGACCGCTTCGTCGCCGAGCTCGCCTGGCGAGACTTCTACGCACACGTCCTGTGGCACGACCCGGGATCGGCTCGCCGGGCGACGAG
>CAIYQJ010000021.1 GCA_903928275.1 uncultured Chloroflexota bacterium | reverse complement strand
GTCCACGCCCGGGCGCTGCTGTGGCGAGCCCTGATCGGGGCCGACGAGCCCGTCGAGGACGACCGACACACCACGTCCGAGCGGCTCGACGTCGGCCTCCGGCTCGCGCGGGCTTCCGGGTCGGACGACGCGCTCCTGTTCGGCCTGTCCTGCGTGATCGGGACGCTGTTCGCGATCCGCGACATGGGAGCCGCTGCGGCGGCCGCGCAGGAAGGGCTCGAGCTGGCACGCCGGATCCGGGACGAGCGCTGGCAGGTCCGGTTCACGTGCTGGGCCGGCGTGGTCGCACAGCAGACGGGCGACGCGGAGGCCGCCGCAAGGCTGGGGGCCGAGTCGCTCGAGCGGGCCACGCGTGGCGGCGACCTGAGCACGGTCGTTCGGGCCTCGCTGCTGCTCGTGGGGCTGCCGCGCGGGACCCCGGGCGTGCCCGATCCCGTCCCGGCTCGAGAGACGCTGCTGGCGATCTGCCGCGACATCGGCGACGTCGTCGCCGAGGGTTGGGTGCTCGGAGGTCTCGCCTGGGCCGCGCTCGCGGCCGGCGACCGAGCCCGCGCCGCGGCATGGTGCGTCGATGGGCTGCGCCTGGGCCAGCGGACGGGTTCGCTCAACTCCGGCGGGTTCGCCCTCGCGACGCTCGTCGTCGCCGCGGTCGGGCGCAGAGACGACGCGATGGCGGCGACGCTTCACGGGTCGCTCGCAGAGGCCCTGCCCAAGCTGCAGCTCGGGATCTCGGCCCAGCCGGCCGCCGTCTACTTCGCCGCAGTCGCCGAGGCGCGCAGCCGGTTCGGGGCGCGGGCGTTCAATGCCGTCGTGGCGGAGGGCACGCTCGTGCCATGGGACGCAGCCCTCGCTGCCGGGCTCGAGTACGGGTCCAGGCTCGCGAGCCGCGCGGCACCGCGGGCGTCCGCCGATGAGGGCCGGCCGGCCGAGGCGCGGGTCTCCGGCCAGGTGGAGCGACTCACGCCCCGCGAGCTCGACGTGCTCCGCCTGCTCGCCCGTGGCGACACGAACAAGGACATCGCGACCGCGCTCGGCCTGCGGCCGAAGACGGTCATGCACCACTCCGTGACCATCTACGGGAAGCTCGGCGTGCGAGGGCGAGCCGAGGCGACCGCATGGGCCTACCGCAACGGGGTCGTCGGGGGACCCGCCGAGACCTGAGAGCGGGCGCCCGCCGGCGACACACTCGCCCGCAGGCCAGCGCGACGACGCCGGACCCGACCATCGGCCTCGATCGGCGCCGGCGCCCCCCGGGCATCTGCCCGATGCGCTCGGCACGCGCCTTCTCCACCATGCGATCCCTCACCACCGCGTGAGACAGCTGGATGGGAGGATCGATGAAGGGCATGCCGGGGCTGTACTACGCAAGCGGTCCGGGCACCCGGATGGGTCCGCCGGCGGGGCCGTGGCATGGCGGGTTCGTCGAAGACGAGTCCGCGGAGGCCCGCCGGCTGTACGACCGCGAGGACGCGTCGCCGCTGCGCCACGAGGAAGCGGCCCCGGCGCCGGGCCGTCGGTCCGTGTCGGCATTCCTCCGCCGGATCATCGGGCCCGCGGGAGCGGCATCCTGATCCACGCCGCTCGCCACGAGGCCAGGGGATCGGCGGATCTCGCCACGGCCCTGCGGCGCCTCGGCTGGCGGCGAGGCCCGCTCGCCCCGGGGCCGCGCCCGCGTCCCGCGCCAGGGTGAGCGTGGCGGCCCCGCCTCTTCACTCGATCCCGGACCGAACCTCTCCTCCCCAGATCCCCGAGGCGGACCTCTCGCCTCGGGGATCCTCCTGTCCGCCGACCCGCACCGGGCGGCCCGCCTCCGCCCCTCGTCGGCCGACCCAGCGCCACCAGAGGCTGGCGCTCGGGCGCGACGGGCGCCATCATCCGTGGATGGACCAGATCACCGTGTACGGGGCGCCCTGGTGCCCCGACTGCCATCGCTCCAAGACGTTCCTCACGGAGCAGCGCATCCCATTCAGCTGGGTCGACATCGACGCGGACGCGGCCGGGCTGCGCTTCGTCGAGGAGCTGCAGCGCGGCGGACGGACGATCCCGACGATCGTCTTCCCCGACGGTTCGCATCTCCTCGAGCCGTCGAATGCCGAGCTGGCGGAGAAGCTCGGCGTCAGGCTCCGCGCCACCCGGTCCGCGTACGACCTCCTTGTCCTCGGCGGCGGCCCGGCGGGGCTGTCGGCGGCGCTCTACGCCGCGCGGGAGGGGATGGAGACGCTGGTGATGGAGAGCGGCGCGCTCGGCGGCCAGGCGGGCACGACCGACCGGATCGACAACTACCCCGGGTTCCCCGACGGGATCAGCGGTGCGGAGCTCGCGCAGCGGCTCGTGGCACATGCCCGCCGGTACGGCGTGGAGATGCTGGCTGCCGCCGAGGTGGCGCGGGTGACGCGCGAGCCCGACTGCCTCACGGTCGCGACGACGACCGGCGACGGGTACCAGGCGAGTGCCGCGATCGTCGCGACCGGCTCGCGTTACCGTCGCCTCGGGATCCCCGGAGAGGCCGGGCTCATCGGCCTCGGCGTCCATTACTGCGCCACGTGCGACGGCCCCTTCTACCGCGGCGAGCGCGAGGTCGTCGTCATCGGCGGCGGCAACTCCGCGCTCGAGGAGTCCGTCTTCCTCGCGAGCATCGTGGACCACGTGATCATCCTCACCCGGGGCGACCTCCGGGCGAGCGAGCTCGTGCAGGACAAGGTGCGGGCCCATCCGCGGATCACCGTCCACACCGGGGTGGACCTCCTCGCGTTCGAGCGCAAGGGTGACCGTCTCGGGGCGATCGTCACACGCGAGCGGGCGACGGGGACGGAGACGCGGTTCGAGCCGGCGGCCGCATTCGTCTTCGTCGGGCTCGATCCGAACACCGCGTTCCTCGCCGGCTCCGTCGATCTCGATCCGCGCGGCTTCGTCATCACGGACGATCGATACCGCACCTCGATGGACGGGCTCTTCGCCGCCGGGGACGTCCGCGCGGGATCCACGAAGCAGGTCGGCAGCGCCTCCGGCGAGGGGATCGCGTCCCTGCTGTCGGTCCGCAAGTGGCTCGAGGCTCGCCACGACATGGCGCCGGCGACTCTGGACGAGCCCGCGTCCTGACGCGTCGAGGGCGAGGCGAAGAGCGCAGCCCTGACCGGCGTGGTCGTGGGGCCGGATAACGGTCCGACAACGCGCGTGCCTAGACTCGATCTCGACAGGCCGAGCACCCGACGAGAAGGAGTGCGAACGTGACGACAGGACGCGGCGCGGGAGTCGAACGCCCCCTCTCCGCAGCGGAGCTCGAGCGGATCGACGCGTACTGGCGCGCCGCGAACTACCTCTCGGTCGGCCAGATCTACCTGCTCGACAACCCGCTCCTGCGCGAGCCCCTCCTGCCGGAGCACGTGAAGCCGCGCCTCCTCGGGCACTGGGGCACGACGCCCGGACTCAACCTCGTCTACGCCCACATGAACCGGGTGATCCGGAACTGGGACCTCGACGCCATCTACGTCATCGGGCCGGGGCACGGCGGTCCGGCGATCGTGGCGAACGCGTACCTCGAGGGGACGTACACCGAGGTCTACCCGAGCATCACCCGCGACGCCGAGGGGATGCGGCGGCTCTTCCGCCAGTTCAGCTTCCCGGGCGGCATCCCCAGCCACGTGGCGCCCGAGACGCCGGGGTCCATCCATGAGGGCGGCGAGCTCGGCTACGCGCTCTCGCACGCGTACGGCGCCGCGTTCGACAACCCCGGCCTCGTCGTCTGTGCCGTCGTCGGCGACGGCGAGGCCGAGACGGGGCCGCTAGCCACCAGCTGGCACTCGAACAAGTTCCTCGACCCCGTCACGGATGGCGCCGTCCTCCCGATCCTTCACCTCAACGGCTGGAAGATCGCGAACCCCACGGTGCTCGCGCGCATCCCCGAGGAGGAGCTCCGGGCGCTCATGGAGGGCTACGGGCACCACCCATACTTCGTGACCGGCGACGACCCGGCGGTCGTCCACCAGCAGCTCGCCGCGGCGATGGACGCCGTCATCGAGGAGATCCACGCCATCCAGCGGGCGGCCCGCGAGGGCGGGGTGACCGACCGGCCGGCCTGGCCGATGATCGTCCTGCGGACACCGAAGGGCTGGACCGGCCCGAAGGTCGTCGACGGGAAGCCGTCCGAGGGAACGTGGCGGTCCCACCAGGTCCCCATGGGCGAGGTCAGGACGAACGGGGAGCACCGCGCCCTCCTGGAGACGTGGCTTCGCAGCTACCGGCCCGACGAGCTCTTCGACGCGAACGGCGCCCTCATCGCGGAGCTCGCCGAGCTGCCGCCGCACAGCTACCGGCGGATGAGCGCGAACCCGCACGCGAACGGCGGCCTGCTCCTGCGCGATCTCGCGCTCCCTGACTTCCGCGGCTACGCGGTGGACGTCCCTGCGGCGGGCGCCACGACGAGTGAGGCCACGCGCGTCCTCGGCACGTTCCTCCGGGACGTCATGGCGCAGAACCGCGAGACCTTCCGCGTGTTCGGGCCGGACGAGACCGCCTCCAACCGCCTCGGCGCGATCCTCGAGGTGACGGACAAGGCGTGGATGGCGGAGACGATCCCGCTCGACGAAAGCCTGGCGCCCGACGGCCGTGTCATGGAGATGCTGTCGGAGCACCAGTGCCAGGGCTGGCTGGAGGGCTATCTGCTCACCGGCCGCCACGGTGTCTTCGACTGCTACGAGGCGTTCATCCACATCGTCGACTCGATGGTCAACCAGCACGCGAAGTGGCTGAAGGTGACGGCGGACATCCCGTGGCGCCGGCCGATCGCGTCGCTCAACTACGTGCTGTCGTCGCTCGTCTGGCGCCAGGATCACAACGGCTTCAGCCACCAGGATCCCGGCTTCATCGACCACGTGGTGAACAAGAAGGCCGAGCACATCCGCGTCTACCTGCCGCCCGACGCGAACACCCTGCTCTCGGTGGCCGACCACTGCCTGCGCAGCCGCAACTACGTGAACGTCATCGTGGCCGGCAAGCAGCCGGCGCCGAACTGGCTGACGATCGACCAGGCGATCCTCCACTGCACGCGGGGGATCGGGATCTGGGACTTCGCGAGCAGCGACCGGGGCACCGAGCCGGACGTGGTCATGGCGTGCGCGGGCGACGTGCCCACGCTCGAGACGCTCGCGGCCGTCGACATCCTGCGCCGCGAGCTGCCCGACCTGAAGGTCCGCGTCGTCAACGTCGTGGACCTCATGCGGCTGCAGCCGGCGTCCGAGCACCCGCATGGGCTTTCCGACCGCGAGTTCGACTCGCTGTTCACCACGGACCGGCCGATCGTCTTCGCGTACCACGGCTACCCGTGGCTCATCCACCGCCTCACGTACCGCCGGACGAACCACGCGAACCTCCACGTCCGCGGGTACAAGGAGGAGGGCACGACCACGACGCCGTTCGACATGGTCATGCTCAACGACCTCGATCGGTTCCACCTCGTCATCGACGTCATCGACCGGGTGCCGGGCATCCGGACACGCGCGGCGCACCTGCGCCAGCGGATGGAGGACCGACGGCTCGAATGCCGCGCGTGGACCCGCCAGGAGGGCGAGGACGCGCCAGAGATCCGCGACTGGCAGTGGTCGGCGTGACGGGGCCCGACGGCCCGCGGGCGGTCGACGACGCCGTGGGTGCCGGCCCGGCCGACGGCCCGCGCATCCTCGTCGTCAACGCGGGGTCCAGCAGCCTCAAGCTCCGCGTCCTCGGCGCCTCTGACGCGGTGGTCGCGGCCGCGGACCTCCCGGCCCCGAGGGGCGCGACCGATGCCGACGCCATCGCGGAGGCCGTCGCGGGCTTCGGCGGGATCGGGGCGGTCGGCCATCGGATCGTCCACGGCGGCACCAGGTACGGGGGCCCCGTGCTCCTGGACGCCGTCGTCGAGGCGACCCTGCGGGCCCTGACGGACCTCGCTCCCCTCCACCAGCCCAAGTCGCTCGCGGCGCTCGCCGCCGTGAACGCCGTCCTGCCGGACGTGCCCGCGGTCGCCTGCTTCGACACGGCGTTCCACGCCGACATGCCGGCAGCGGCGACGACCTACGCGATCCCGCGCGAGTGGCGGACGCGCTGGGCGCTGCGCAAGTACGGCTTCCACGGCCTGTCGCATGCCTACGCGTCACGGCGCGCAGCCGAGATGGTCGGGCGGCCCGTGGAGGAGCTGCGGATCGTCACCTGCCACCTCGGCGCGGGCGCGTCGCTCGCGGCGATCCGCGATGGCCGGTCCGTGGACACCACCATGGGCTTCACGCCACTCGACGGCCTCGTGATGGCCACGCGGTCGGGCGGCATCGACCCCGGGCTCGTCCTGTGGCTCGAAGAGCACGTGCGGATGCCGCCGGCCGAGCTCGCGTCCACGCTGGAGCACCGATCCGGTCTGCTCGGCCTCACCGGCACCGCCGACATGCGCGCGATCCTCGCGGCCGAGGCGGCGGGCGACGAGGCAGCGATCCTCGGCATCGGCGTATACCTCCACCGCCTCCGCGGCTCGATCGCGGCGATGGTCGCCGCCCTCTGCGGCCTGGACGTCCTCGTCTTCACGGGCGGCGTCGGCGAGAACGCGCCGGCGATCCGTGAGCGGGCCGCCGCCGACCTCGGCTACCTCGGGGTCGCGCTGGATGCCGACGCGAACGCGGCGGTCGGCGGCGACGCCGAGATCACCGCGCAGGGGTCCGCGGTCCGGACGCTCGTCATCGGCGCGCGCGAGGACCTCGAGATCGTCCGCGAGGTGCGGCAGGTGCTCGGCCTGGCGGGCGGGGCGCAGGCCCCGGCGTGACAGGGGCGACGACCGGCCCGGCGCGGCGGTGGCCGGCCGAGCGCTGGGCGCCCCCGGGTCAGACGGCGAGGTCGGCGAGCGTGGCCATGTCCGGCACGACGAGGTCCGGGCTCGCGGTGGCCGGCGGCGTGGCCCCGGACCCGGGTCGGTCGTGCCGGCGGTCCACCCAGACGGTGGCCAGCCCGAGGGCTCTCGCCGGGACGTGATCGTGGAAGAGGCTCTGCGCCACGTGAAGGATCCGTTCGCGCGGGACGTCCATCCGGGCGAACGCCGTCTCGAACCCCAGGAGGCTCGGCTTGTAGGCGCCGACCTGCTGCGCCGTGATCACCCAGTCGAAGGTCACGCCGAGGCGCGCGTTCGACGCCGCGAAGAGGTCGTCGTCGCAGTTGGTGATGACGCCCAGTCGGAACCGCTCGTGGAGCCGGGCGAGGGCATCGGCCGAATCCGGGAACGCCGGCCAGTCGGCGACCGAGCCGGCGAAGGCGGCCACCTCCTCGTCCGCGAGCTCCGCGCCGTATGCGGCGGCCACGTCGCGCGCGCAGCGGGCCAGCACCTCGCGGTAGCGCAGGTAGGGACCGGCCTCCGTGGCCGCTTCGGCCCCCGCGAACGTCTCGAGCAGGTGGTCGGCGGTGGGACGGATGCCGCGCGGGTCGAGGAGCGCCCGCAGGCCGCGCTCGATGCCCGTCTCCCAGTCGATGAGGGTGCCGTAGCAGTCGAAGGTCATCGCGTCGAAGCGGTTGAAGTCCAGCTCGGTCATGTGGCTCGCGGTCTCCAGTGCACGGGACGGGACCAGACGATAGCGCGCCCGCCGGCCCGCGGCGCACGGCCATCCTCCGCTCGGGTGACGGCCCGTCCGTCGCGGGGATGATGCCCGCCGTCGCCGCCGGCGCTACCGTTGCCCGGATGAGTGTGCGCGCGCGGCGATGGATCTCCGGGCTGGGGGCCCGACAGGACGTCATCGACGTCGCGGTGGCGGTCGTCCTGTGCGCCGCCGCGGTGGCCATCGCGGCGTCAACGACGACCGGCTCGCGCGGCCTGGACGTCATCGGGGTCGCCCTCTTGCTGCTCCAGACGCTGCCGCTCGCGGTCCGCCGTCGGTTCCCGATCGCGGTCATCTGGCTGACGGGCCTGTCGGTGACCGCCTACGTGGTCCTCGGTTACCCGGGGTCCATCGGCGGGTTCGGGAACGTGATCGCGTTCTACACGGTCGCCGTGCGGCTGGGACGCAAGGCGTCGGGTGTCTCGATCGCCATCGCGTCCGTCTGCATCGTCGTGGGTGCGTCGGTCTCGTTCGCCACCGCCTTGATCCCGCCGCAGATCCTCGCGTGGAACCTCATCGCGTACCTGGGGACCTGGATCGTCGCGGACACCATCCGCGGCCGGCGCATCCGGGCCGAGGAGGAGCTCGTGCTCGCGGCGGCCGAGGCGCGCGAACGCGAGGATCGGGCGCTCCTCGCCGTGGCGGACGAGCGCGCGCGCATCGCTCGCGAGCTCCACGACGTGGTGGCCCACCACGTGACGGTCATGGTCGTGCAGGCGGGGGCGGCGCGGCGGTCGATGGACTCCAGCCCGGCGGACGCGCGGGAGGCACTCGCGGCGGTGGAATCGGTCGGCCGGACGACCCTCGAGGAGATGCGCCGGATCCTGGGCGTCCTGCGCGCCGGGCCGGACGACGAGACCCTGCAACCCCAGCCGGGCGTCGACCGGCTGCCGGCGCTCATCGCACAGACGCGCGATGCAGGGCTCCCGGTGGACCTCGCGGTCGAGGGCACGCCGCGCGCACTACCCCCGGGGATCGATCTCACCGCCTACCGGATCGTGCAGGAGGCCCTGACGAACACGCTGAAGCACGCTGGCCGCGCATCGGCCACGGTGCGCCTTCGCTACGAGCCCGACCGGTTCGCGATCGAGGTCGCGGATGACGGGCGCGGAGCCGCGGCCCTGCCCGGAGACGCCGGCGGC
The DNA here is from genome assembly GCA_903928275.1 of uncultured Chloroflexota bacterium. Taxonomy (GTDB): domain Bacteria; phylum Chloroflexota; class Limnocylindria; order Limnocylindrales; family CSP1-4; genus CAIYQJ01. Next base: position 13,547 of record CAIYQJ010000021.1, on the reverse strand, counting down.
CACGGGCTCGTGGGCATGCGCGAGCGAGTGGGGCTGTTCGGCGGCCGGCTGGAGGCGGGCCCGCGCGCGAGCGGCGGGTACGCGGTCCGGGCCGTCCTGCCGCTCGACGGTGCGACGTGACGATCCGGCTCGTGCTCGCGGACGACCAGCTGCTCCTGCGGACCGGCTTCCGGATGATCCTCGGCGCCGAGCCGGACCTCGAGGTCGTCGGCGACGCGGCCGACGGCCGGGCCGCGGTGGAGGTCGCCCGCCGGCAGAGGGCGGACGTCGTGCTCATGGACATCCGAATGCCCGGCATGGACGGGATCGAGGCCACGCGCCTGCTCGCCGGGCCCGGCGTGGACGACCCCGTGAAGGTGCTCATCCTCACCACGTTCGACCTCGACGAGTACATCGTGGAGGCACTCCGCGCGGGCGCGAGCGGGTTCCTCCTGAAGGACGTCCCGCCGGAGGAGCTCGTCGCCGCGATCCGGATCGTCGCCCGCGGGGACGCGCTCCTCGCGCCATCGGTGACCCGGCGCGTCCTGGACCGATACGCCCGGCACCTGCCGCCGGCAGGCGACGAGCGTCCGGCGGCCCTCGCGGAGCTCACCGACCGGGAGCTGGAGGTCCTGAAGCTCGTGGCGCGCGGGCTGTCGAACGCCGAGATCGCGAGCGAGCTGGACGTCTCCGAGGCCACGGTCAAGACGCATGTCTCGCGGGTGCTCTCCAAGCTGGAGCTCCGGGACCGGGTCCAGGCCGTGATCCTCGCGTACCAGACCGGCCTGGCCTGAGGCGGCGATCCCCCTCGCGCGGGACGGGGCGTCATCCCACCGGCCGACGGTCGTTCGCCCGCGGGCCTGACGACGCGCCATGTCGCCACCGGTAGCTTCGGGTCACCGCCGACGGGCACCCGAGCCCCCGGCCCCGCACCCGAGGTGATACATGAGACCGCTCCGGAACCTGGCCCGCAGCCGCCTGCGCACCGTCCTGACGATCACCGGGATCACGGTGGGGATCTGGGCGCTCGTCGTGTTCGGCTCCATGGCGAACAAGATCAACGCCCTCATCGACGGCGGGACCACGTACTACTCGACGAAGGTCGTCGTGAGCGATGCCTCCGGCGGCCAGCTGGGCACGGCCCCCATGTCGATCGGGACCCTCGACGCGATCCGCAGGCTGCCGGAGGCGGCGGTCGCATTCGCCGAGGTGTCCGGCCTGCTGGATCCCACGCAGACGACCGGCTTCGGCGTCCCGCAGTCATACGCGGGCAGCGACGCCGGCGCAGACCAGGGCCGCGAGGTCTTCGTCCTCCACGCGGCGCAGGGCCGCCTCCTGGACGCCACCGACGCCGGAGCGGACCACGTCGTCCTCGGCTCCGACCTTGCCCGCTCGCTCAAGAAGGCTCCGGGCGACACGGTGACGATCCACGGCGTGCCGTTCGCGGTCGTCGGCGTCCTGGAGCCCACGCTCACGGCGCCGGACACGTCGGCGCAGATGCCCCTGGCGGCAGCGCAGCGGCTCTACGCCGCCGACCTGCCGCAGGTCCTGCGCGACCGGATCCCCGCGTCGCAGCTCGCGACGGACATCGTCGTCTTCCCGAACGCCGGCGTGACCACGGAGGCGCTCGCCGCAGCGATCAGGGCGGCGGTCCCGGGCGTCACCGCGATGACCGGCGCCGACTTCGACCGGAACGTGAAGTCGTCCACCGCGATCTTCAGCGCGATCATCATGGGCGTCGCCCTCATCAGCCTCATCGTCGGCGGCCTGTCCGTCATCAACACGATGGCGATGTCCGTCGCCGAGCGGACGCGCGAGATCGGCATCAAGCGCGCCATCGGCGGGAGCCGCGTGCGCGTCGTGCGCGAGCTCGTCGCCGAGGCCGGGCTCATCGGCCTCATCGGCGGCATCGCCGGCCTCGCGCTCGGCGCCCTCGTCGTCTTCCTCGCGAACGACGCCGGCCGGTCCAACGGCACGATCCTCTTCGACCTCACGCCCGCGACCGCCGTCACGGCGATCCTCTTCGCGACCTTCCTGGGGATGGCCGCCGGCGTGGTCCCGTCCATCCATGCGGCGCGCCTCGATCCCGTGGCCGCCCTCCGCTACGAATAGGAGACCCTGCGATGACGCTCCTCGAAGGACGGGACCTGCGCAAGACGTACCGCCTCGGGCGGCGAAACACGGTCGATGCGCTGCGCGGCGTCGACATCGAGATCGAGGCCGGCGAGATGGTCGCGATCATGGGACCGTCGGGATCCGGCAAGAGCACCCTCATGCACGTCCTCGGGCTGCTCCACGCACCGGATCCCAAGGACGGCCCGGCGCCCACGCTGCGGTTCGACGGGCGCGACCTCACCCGGCTGTCGGACCGCCAGCGGACGGCCCTGCGGGCGCGCGAGATGGGGTTCGTGTTCCAGCAGTTCAACCTGGTCCCCACGCTGAGCGCGGCCGAGAACGTGGGGCTCGCGGCCGAGTACGCGGGCGAGCGGCACGGCCGGGCGCGGGCGAAGGCGACCGAGGCACTGGCGCTCGTGGGCCTCGCCGAGCGGGCCGACCATCGCCCGTCCGAGCTGTCGGGCGGCGAGCAGCAGCGCGTGGCGATCGCCCGGGCGCTCGTCAACGGCCCCAGCCTCGTCCTGGCGGACGAGCCCACGGGAAACCTCGACTCGCGGCGCTCGGCGGAGGTCCTCGGGCTCCTGCGGACTCTCAACAGGGAGCAGGGGCGGACGTTCGTCCTGGTCACCCACGACCCGGCGGTGGGCGGGGCCTGCGGCCGGATCGTGCACATGCGCGACGGCCTGGTGGCGAGCGCCGCCGAGCGGGAGCTCGCGGTCGCGTAGCGGGACGGACGGCGCCGTCGGCACGGACGCCTCGTCCGACGATCGGTCCCGGGGCCCGGCCCGATTCACCGCCGGACGACGGAAGAGCCGGCCCGCGACCAGCGCGGACCGGCTCTTCGCGCGCGTCGCCCGGAACGCCGACGCCCGACGGCCGGACGGGGGCGATCCGCCGGCTCAGGCCTCCTGGGGCGGGTCCCAGATGGTCGCGTCCGTCGCCCGCTTGAGCAGCACCTGTGACCACGGGGCGTCGCGATCCCAGTCGCCGAACGCCGCCATCTCCATCGAGAGCTTCGCGAAATCGGAGCTCCGGTCCTTCCCGGCTGCCGCGAGCCGGTCGAGGGCACCGTAGCTGTCGAGCCGCTCGAGCATCCGCCAGGCCCCGGCCTCCTTCTCGGAGGTCCAGGTGACGGCGTAGACGCCGATGAGCCCCGTGCCCTCCGGGTAGGTCGCGGCCAGCCGCTGCTCGTTGGCGACGAGCCACTGCTGGAAGGCCTCTTCCTTCCCCTGCTTGATCGTGAACCCGCTCTCCTGGATGAACTCCACGGGACGTCCCTTTCCTGGTGCCGGGAGGGTCGACCTCGTCGGGAGACGGCGCTCCCGGGGTGCCCGGCCGCCGGCGGCGCCGAGACCCTCCACCATCTGTGTACGGCAGCGGGACGGCCGCGTCAACGAGGAATCCCCGCGCGGTGGAAGGGAGAAGCGGATCGCTGCCGTCGGTGCGTCGCTCGAAGGTAGTTCGTCGGCCGCCGAGGACCGCGAGGCCCCGCTCGGTGGGGCGGCGGACCCTACGAGGCGCGCTCCACGTAGCCGCGGCGGTCCTCACGGTTCGTGGCCACGAAGTGGAAGGGCGGGAGCGGGCCGAAGTACTTGAAGTTCACGCGCCCGCCCATCGACTCGTCGAGCGCAGCGACGGCCCGATCGAACTCGAGCACACGCTTCCCGGAGAGGAGGAAGGCGGCGTTGAGGATCATCGCCTCCCCGACCACGGGGCTCTCGGTGTACCGCTCGGCCGTCCGCTGGAGCGGGGCGAGGATCCTGTCCGCATCGGATCGCCGCTTGGCCGCGAGCGCCGCTTCGACCAGCTTCCCGAGGTCGATCCGCTCCGCCTGCGATGCCGCTCCCTGGCGGTTGAGTCGGTCACGTCGGCTCCGGATCGCGCGGTTCTCCGCGACGATCTCGTCGAACGCGAGTCGGGTGTCGACCCACGACGCCTTGATCTCGACCTCGACCTTGCCGTCCATCGCACGCAGGGTGTCCTCGAACTCGGCGGCGCGGTCGGTGAGCATCGCCGTGATGCCGCTGACCGTGTCGATCGTGCTGAAGCGCATCGGCAGGACCGTCCGCGTGGCCATGACCGCCTCGATCGCGCGCTCGTGGGCCATCATGTTGGCCCGCGTGACCTCGTAGCGGCTGACGGTCGCATCGCTCACGACGGCGGCCAGGTCCCCGACCGCGATCGGGTGCACGGTCGCGTCGGGGTCGCCGACGGCCTCGATGTCCGCGAAATGGTGCCCCGCCGAGTGCCGGATGATGCCGTAGACGTACTTGGTCGGGGAGTGGGGGATTCGTTTCATCGGTACGGGTACCTCATTCTCGGATCCGCCGTGTGGGCTCGGTGGACGCGACGCCCTTGCCGTCCCGAGGCAAGGAGGGTGGGAGTGTGCACGATTCGCGGCGGACCCGCTTGCGGGCGACCACCTCCGGGTCCGGAAGTCGCCGCATGTCAAGAGCCGCATGGCGGCGAACGCCAGTGACGAACGTGGCAACGTCGGCGTGGCTGGCGGTCCGTCCAGGGCCGGCGCGAGCGGGCAGGCTGAGCGGGGCCTGGCGGACGTCCGCCCGCAGCGGGGCGTCGCCGGCCGCGCCCGCCGCACGGGCCGCAGACCGGCGGCGATAGGCGGAGAATGGTGGCGCGGAAGCGCTCGCCACCGGGCGGCCCGTACGCGAGGTTGCGGGTGCGATCGGATCGAGTCATGCATCGAGATACCGGGCGAGGCGCCGCGGCGGTCCTCGTCGCTGCGTTCGCGCTGGTCGCGGCATCGTGCGTGGGCCAGGCGCCGAGCGGAAGCCCGGCCGGATCGCCCGGGCCGACCCCGAGCGCGTCGCCCGCGACGGCGTCCGCTTCGCCCGCGGCGTCGGCGAGCGCCTCGCCCGACGCATCGACCGGCACGACGCCGAGCCCCAGGCGCGACGCATCGACCGGGACGGGCAGCATCCTCGATCAACCCGGCGAGACCGAGGACGCCACGATGATCGGGAACCGCCCCGCCATCACGTTCCGGGGCGGCGATCGCTGGCAGATCCAGGTGGCGTCGATCGGCGACCGCGTGACGGAGGCGTACGCGGACGCCCCGTCCTACCTGCCGGGCGGGACCCTCCGCCTCGCCGTCAGCACGACCGCGCGCAAGTACACCGTGGAGATCTACCGCCTCGGCGCCACCGTCCAGCTCATGAGCCGCTCACTCGCCCAGAAGGGAGTCCGGCAGGGCCGCGCGATCGTGGTCCCGGCCACGAAGATGGCCGTGGCCCCCTGGCGGTACACGTACACGCAGACGATCCCGACCGTATGGCCGAGCGGCGTCTACCTCGCCAAGGTCTGCGGCGCCGGTGGCGCGCAGGGCTACGTACCGTTCGTCGTGCGATCCTCGAAGCCGAGCCGGTTCCTGTTCGTCAGCAACACGCTCAACTACGCGGCCTACAACCGGTGGGGCGGGAGCAGTCTCTACTGGAGTGGCGTCGGGAGCCCGGTACGGGGCGTGAACCGGGCGACCGCGGTGAGCCTGGATCGGCCGTTCGACTCGGAGGCGGGAGCAGGCGAGGTCTTCATGCTGGAGGCGCCGTTCATCGCGTGGCTCGAGCGCAACCACTACGACGTGAGCTACACGACCGACTACGACCTCTCGACGAATCCCGGGGCCCAGCCGCTGCCGCGCGCGGTCCTGTTCAGCGGGCACGGCGAGTACTGGGGCGCGCCGTTGCGCGACTGGCTGGACCAGCACGTGCTCGCCAAGGGAGACGTGGGCCTCGGCATGTTCGCGGCCGACACGGGGTACTGGCAGGTCACCATGAGCAACCCGTCGTCGACCGGCCCGCGGACGATCGGGCTGTACAAGGACGGCCGCTTCGACGCGGCGGCGATCGCCCGCTGCCCCGCCGGGGTCACCGAGTCCGCGAACGCGTTCCGCACGGTGCCATGCGGTCGCTACGACCCGTCGGTCAACCGGCCGGAACAGGCGCTCTTCGGCGTGCAGTACGGATCGGTCGTGCCCGACTACTTCGTCTACCAGCTCGCCGTCACCGCGCCACGGTGGCTGCTCGGGGGGACCGGTCTGTCGGCAGGCGACTCGCTCGGACGCATCGCCGGCGGTGAGGTCGACCGGATCTACCCCGGGCTCCCGCGGCTGCCCGGCGACCTCCTCTTCGCGACGACGATGACCGTGACGAGGGCCGGCGAGCTCAAGGAGGCGCAGGCGGTCGTGCGGACGCTCCCGTCGGGCGGACGCGTGTTCGCCAGCGGGACGTTCTGGTGGGGCTGGGGCCTCGAGAGGACCTTCGCCGCGAACCACGGGATCCCGGCCGGCTTCGGACAGCTGACCGCCAACCTCCTCGCGTTCCTCGCGGGCGACTGATCGACGCCTGGACGATCCGCTCGACACGCGGACGATCCTTCGGTCCTCGCGGCCGACGACACGGCCCTTGTGGCCATGCTTGACGGAATCGCGCGATGGCCCGATGGTGGGTGCTCAGTCGCCAGGCGCCGGGCTCTCATTCGCCGGTCCGTAGCGCGCGACGGATCGGATCCCACGTCATGGCTCGAACGCCCTTCCATACGCCCGACTCGAACATCGTCGTCTGCAGCGACGGCTACTTCGAGGTCTATCCGCCCACCCCCCGGACGAACGGGGACAAGCCGGCCTACCGGGGCCCGCTCGCCGAGCTCGGCGCGGGGCTCCGCGGCACGGACGACCGTCTCGCGGTCCGGCCCGACTCGGTCGCGCTCGCGAACGCCGTCACCGCATGGTCCGCCGTGCATGGCGCTGCCGCGGTCAACGGCGAGCTCGGCGGTGGCCGTGACGGCCACAAGACCACGGCGTAGCGGCGCGCGGATCCCGGTCCGGCTCGCGGGGCGCGATCGACGCTCGCGATCGAGGCCCTGATCGCGACCCCTTGACATGGGGGCCGGCCGGCCGAACGATGGCCGTGCATCCCCCGGCGAGGTGTCCCACCTCCCGACCGTGAGGGATGGACGCGGTCGTGAGGCTGCCGATTGGGTGGGTCGGAGCGGTCCGGGGGTCTCGTGGTGGACCGGGACACGGCGCCCGGGAGCGGTGCGCCCGGCGCGCCCGCCGGCGTCGCGGCATCCCGCGGCGCCTCTCGCGAGTTCCGGCCCGACCTGGAGGCACTGCGCGGCGTCGCGGTGCTGCTGGTCGTCGCGTACCACGCTGGCCTCCCTGTCGGCGGCGGGTTCGTGGGCGTGGACGTCTTCTTCGTCCTGTCGGGGTTCCTCATCACGGGGCTGCTCGTCCGCGAGCGCGAGCGCCACGGCCGCATCGATCTCGCCGCCTTCTACGGCCGTCGGGTGCGGCGCATCCTGCCGGCCGCGGCCATCGTGGTGGTCGCCACGATCTGCGTCGCGCCGCTCGTCATCTCGCCGCTCGACATGACCCGGGTCGCCGGCGACGGCGTCTCCTCGATCCTCTCGTTCGCGAACATGCGCTTCGCTGCGACCGATCTCGACTACTTCGCCGCATCGAGCGCGCCGTCCCCCTTCCGCCAGTTCTGGTCGCTCGCGGTCGAGGAGCAGTTCTACCTGCTGTGGCCGGCCATCCTCATCGTCGCGACCCGCTTCCGGAGCCCGCGGTTCGGCGCCGGCGTCGCGATCGCGGGCCTCCTCGTCGCGTCGCTCCTCGCGTGCTTCGCGGTCACGGGCATCGCCGTCCCGTGGGCGTTCTACTCGCTGCCCACGCGCGCCTGGCAGCTCGCGGCCGGCGGGCTGCTCGCGATCGCGCTGCCCCTGTTGCCGCGCCTGCCGAACGCGCTCGTCGTCGCCGGGGGCTGGCTCGGGGCCGCGGTGCTCGTCGCCTGTGCCGTCACGTTCGGCGGGCTCCCCGACTACCCGAGCTGGTACGCGCTCGCGCCGACCCTGGCGACGGTCGCGATCATCGCGTCCGGAGAGCTGGCGCGGTCGCCGGGCCGTGCGATGCAGGTGCCGCCGCTGCGGTTCAGCGGCCGGATCAGCTACTCGCTCTACCTCTGGCACTGGCCCGTCTTCGTGCTCGCGGCCGCGGCGCTGGGTGCGACGCTCGAGCTCCCGGTGGCCCTCCTCCTCGCCGGTGGCGCGATCCTCGCCGCGACCGCGAGCTACCGCTTCATCGAGCAGCCGTTCCGCCACCCGAAGCCCGGCGGGACGATGTTCGCGACGCTGCGGCAGGCGGGGGTCGCGATCGCCGCGGTCAGCATCCTCGCGGTCGGCGTCGGCGCGTTCGTGACCACGGCCAGCGGCCTCGGGGCCTCGTCACAGGCGGCCGGCACCTCGCCCGCAGGCGCAGGGAGCGCCGCGGACGTCGCGAGCCTCGACGACCCCGTGGTGGTGGCGGATGGCCAGGGCTCCGCGAGCGCCACCGGCGGGCCCCCCATCGCGCCGGGTGGAGTATCCCCGGTGAGCGCGCTGTCGCCCGATCGCAGGGCGGCCTCGCCCGGCGCCACGGGTCTCGGCGGCGCGGCGGCCTCACCCGGCGCCGACCTTCTCCCCGGCGCGTCGGCCGGCCCGACACCGGTCACATCGCCCGGCGCGTCCCCCGGTCCGTCCGACTCCCCTGCCCCGACCCCCGTCCCGTCACCCACCCCGTCGTTCGTCGCGGCCATCGCCGCCCGGCCGACGGGCGTCGCGGCGACAGGTGCGCTCCCGGCGGACGTGCAGCCGGGGATCGCGGCGGCGCGCGCCGATTCCGGGCCGCTCTTCCACGACGGATGCGCGGCCGACCGCGTGGAGCTGGCGCCGAAGGTCTGCGCGTACGGTCGCGCCGACGCGCCGCACACGGTGGTCCTCATCGGCGACTCGCACGCGGCCGAGTGGTTCGGCGCTCTGCGCGTCCTCGCGAAGGAGCGCGACTGGCGCCTCATCCCGCTCACGAAGAACGCGTGCACGTTCATCGATGCCCGGATCATCGACCCGATCTCCAAGCGCGAGTACGTGGAGTGCGCCACGTGGATCGACGCCGTCATCCGCCTCGTGCCTACCCTCCACCCGGACCTCGTCGTCGTGGGCATGAACCGGTGGATCGTCCCCGGCCCGGGCGCTCCCGTCGGGCTGGTCGAGCAGGGACGCGCGGTCGGGACGCTCCTGGCCGAGCTGCCCCACCCGGTCGTCCTCCTGTCGGACACGCCGTTCTTCGGCGTCGACGTCCCGGCCTGCCTCGCGGCGAACCGCGGGAGCATCGACGCGTGCCGTGCCCAGCCGGGCGCCGTGGAGGGCTACTACGTGCCGCGCGAGAAGGCCGCCGCGTCATCCGGGCACGCGACCCTCGTGGACATGACCCGCGCCATCTGCCCGAGCCTTCCGTGCTCGGCGGTCGTGGACGACACGATCGTCATGCGCGACGAGCACCACATGACGTACACGTTCTCCCGCCACATGGCGGGCCCGCTCGGGGCGGTCCTCGACCGGATCGGCCTCGGGCTCCTGCCGGAGGCCAACGCTCCCGGCCAGGACCCGCTCGCGCCCGGACGGGGATCGCGCGGCGCGCGGTGAGCCGCGTCGTCCGGCCGGGGAGGGCGCTCCTCGTCGCGACCGCGACGGCGCTGCTCCTCGCGGCGGGCCAGGACCCGCCCACCGTGCGGGCCGGCGCGCCGGGCGCCGGGCTCCCGCGCGTGGGCTTCGAGGTCATGGTGAGCTCGCGCCCGGTGGGCGACGGGAGGCTCTCCGATCGCATGTTCGAGCCCGTCGTGGCGACGCATCCCACCGATCCCCGGCGCATCGCGGTCGCGTACACGCGCGAGGGGAACGTGGGCACCTGCGGGATCGACCCGGGGCTGCGCTTCTCCGACGACGGGGCCGGACCTTCCACGACGCCCCGAGCCGTCCGTGGGCCGGATCGGGCCGCGGCCCCAACATCCACGCCGCCATCGCCTGGGGGCCCGGGCCGGGCGGCGGGGCGCGGCTGTACTGGGTGGACATGACGGCGCCGGGCTGCGACTACGCGCGTCTGCAGGTCAGCGTCGCCTCTACGGACGATGAGGGCGCCACGTGGTCGCGGCTGTACACGGAGTCCCGGATGCGACCGTCCCTCGGCGGGTTTCCCGAGGTGACGGTGGACCGCGATCCGGCGAGCCCCAACGTGGGCGTCGTCTACGTCGGGTACAACCACCGCGACGACGACCAGGTCGGTCCCGGGTTCGGGCTCATCGCCTCGGCGGACTTCGGGAAGACCTGGCGGCTGGTCCAGGTCCCCGTCGCGGCGCGGCCGGCGGGCGCCGAGGCCTCGTGGCGGATCTCGTACCGACTCAGCGCGGCCCCCGACGGAAGTGTCTTCGCGTCCGTCTACCAGGCTGACCTGCGGTGGTGGAGCTACGCGGACATGTTCGCGAAGGGCGGGCTGGACAACGTGGTCCGACTCGGGTTCTCCGTCGCCCGGATCCGGTTCGACAGGTCGAGGGGGACGTTCGACCGGCCGGTCGTGCGGTCCGTCTACCTGCTCCAGCGCAACGCGTACACCGTGTACGGTGCTGCCCCGCCCGGGACGCGCACGGGAGTCGCCGTGGATCCCGCGTGGACCACGGGACTCGACGTGGACCCGGTCACGGGGCGCCTCTTCCTGGCGGTCGGCGAGTACGTCGAGCAGCCAGCGGCCGGTGCGGCGCGCGGCGCGATCCACCTCGGCTGGAGCGACGACGGGGGCACGCACTGGCGCTGGACGACGCTGCCGGCCCTGCCGATGATCGGCGGCCGCCCGCAGTCGGCGATCCGGCCGAACGTCGTCGCCAGCGGCGGCATCGTCGTCGTCACGCTGCACGGCCTCGTGGACATGCCGTCGGACACGGGCATCACGGACGCGGCGACCGTGGGGACGGCGTACGCGGTCTCGCGCGACGGGGGACGGACATGGGAGGGGCCGTTCCCGGTCACGAAGGCGCGCTGGAGCGAGGCGGCCGTGCAGCTCGGGAGGAACGGGACCGGCCTGCGCGAGCGAGCCGAGCTCACGGCCGACGGAAGCGTGTTCCTCGCGTGGGGCGACGGCCGGAACGTCGGCTCGTCCCGGAGCGCGACGCCCGGCGCGTGCTCCGTGTACGGCGCGCTCATCGTGCCGGGGCCGGCGCTCGACCCGGTGGGGCCGTCGATGCGCGCCGCGGCCGCCAGGGTGATCTGACCCGACGGATAGGTCCGGGTCGGGCAACGAGAAAGACCGGGAGCCCCGCGGTCGAAGCGAGGCCCCCGGTCGGTGTCCCGGTGACTAGTGGACGACGACCGTCCCCTCCATCCCGGCGTGGATCTGGCAGACGTAGTGGTAGGTGCCCTTCGCGGCGCCGGTGAACGAGACGGTCCAGGACGGGAGCGTCCCGCTCGCCGGGACGTCGAACGCCCTGACGACGCTCGGGGCCGCGATGATCCCGGAATCCGAGACCGTCGTCGGGGTCGTCACCTTCGCGACGCCGTTGCCTCCGCCGAACTCGATCTCGTCCGCCGGGTGCCCGCTGCATGCGAAGTCGAAGGGGCTCGCCGGCGGATTCTTGGTGGGGATCGCCGGCGTGTCCTTGCCTCCGGTCCCCTCGCACTTCGCGATGGAGTCAGAGTGCAGCTCGCCGGGGAACGTGATCGTGTGCGGCTCGTTGACGGCGAGCGGCTTCCAGAGCACGGTGTCGCCCGGCTTGATGTCCAGCTGGCGCGGGATCATGTCGAGCATGGTCACGTGCCCGCTCGGGTCCGACGCGCCGGCGGCGACGGTCCAGGTCTTCGTCCCGTCCTTGTTGGTCTTCACCGCGGCGGCGTCCGCTGCGGTCTCGGCCGCGAGGCCGGCCGTCACGTCATCGGCTGCCTGCGTGGTCGCCGCGGCCTGCGCCGACGCATCCGTGGTCACCGCGACCTTCGAATCGGCGGCGACGACGGTGAGCGTCCCCGACATCCCCGCGTGGATCCGGCAGTGGAACGCGTACGTCCCCGGAGCCGCGGTGATCGTCACGATGAAGGGGGCGGCCGGGCCGGGGGCGAGTGGTGCGCCCATGCTCACGATGGCGGTCCCGTCGAAGACGCACGGCGTCGCCGCGGTGCCGCAGCCCTGTGCCGGAACGGGCAGGACGCCGAGGACGTTCTCGGAGAGCTTCGTCGTGCCGTTGACGTTGAGGCTCGTGTCATCGATGTCCGCGGCGACGAGCCCGCTGACGTCGAGGTCCTGCGCCGGCGTCCACGACGTCGGCAGGAGCGTCGCGGTGTGGAACCCCTGGGCCGCGAACGCGATCGTCGTCCCCTGGGCGACCGTCGCGCTCCGGGGGAAGTAGTCGTTGAACGCCCACTTGTGGCCGGCGGGGACCGCGGCCGCATCGTCCGCCGTGATCGTGAACGCCGGTCCGACCGGGCTCGCGGCGATCGCCGCACCGCCCGTGGTGAGAAGCAGCCCCGCGATCAACGGGATCGCGGGGATGAGCCGGGACGCAGATCTCACGTGTGCTCCTCCCCCGGTCCCCCTGGACCGGGCCATGCGCCGGCGGCGCGGGGAGCAGGACGCGGGTGGATCGCGACGGCGTCGAGTCCACCCCTCCCCGGGTCGCGCCGACTTGGGGAATAGTAGGGCCGAATGGCAGGAAATCAATAGGTCTCACGAGCTATTTCTGAAGGTCGCCGGAGCGGTCCAGGGCGGTGGATGCCGGATCGGGCGATGGACGTGAGACCGCGGCCGGGCGCCGGCGACCGACTGGCGACCAACGGCTGGTCGAACGAGGCGCTCCCGGTCCGTTCGGCCCTTGGCGCTCCCGCCCGCGAGGCGGAGCCTGATGCCAGCCGAGGCCGCGCGACGTCGACGACCGTCCGCCGCGCGAGGGACCGAGGGGTCTGACCGATGCGCCGAGGACGACTGATCCCGCTCGCGGCGGTCTGCGCGCTGCTGCTGCTCGGCGCACCGACGCCCTCGCCGGCGGTTGCCGTGGTACCGGCCGACCACGTCATGGCGACCGGCCTCCCGGACGCCGGCCTGACGCCGGGCGCCACGAATCCCGCCGTCACGCCGGCCACGCTGTCGCAGACGATCTGCCGCTCCGGGTGGACCGCCACGGTCCGTCCCCCCTCGAGCTACACGACCGGCCTGAAGAGGGCGCAGATCGTCGCGTACGGGTTCAACGACACGTCGCTGTCGAGCTACGAGGAGGACCACCTGGTCCCGCTGGAGCTCGGCGGCAGCCCGGCGAGCCCGCAGAACCTGTGGCCCGAGCCGTACCACGTCCGACTGGTCGACGGGACCGACGTGGGCGCCCGCGCGAAGGACCAGCTCGAGAACTCGCTCAAGCGCGACGTGTGCGCGGGCAGGCTCAGCCTGGCGACCGCTCAGCGGCGGATCGCCGTGAACTGGGTGAAGTACTGGCTGCTCTCGCGCGGCTCCGAGTCGCCCCCGGCGACACCAGCGCCGACGGCGGCCGCGACCACGCCCGTGCCCACGCCAACGGCGGCGACTGGCGGCGCGGACCCGTACGGCGACGCGCGCGCCGCCGGCGCGACCGCGATCTGCCGCGACGGCACCTGGT